>JAPKBD010000251.1 GCA_028824965.1 Alphaproteobacteria bacterium
TCGATTTAGCGACCGAAGTGATTGGTTCAATTGCTCTTTTCTTAAGAGTCTGAGCATGTTTTTTGTAAACATGCTCTAGGGCCGCATTAAAGCTCCACCACCTCCCCGTGGGGCGCGTCGAAATAATCTTCCGATTGCATTTCCATCAGGCGCGAGACCGTGCGCTGGAACTCAAACCCGCCATCGCCGGCAGGATAAATATCCTCCACCGCCGTGGCGGCACTGGCGACGAGTTTGACGCCGTTGTCGTAGAGCACATCGATTAAAATGACAAAGCGGCGGGCCTCATTACGTTTTTCGGGGCCCAGGGCCGGGATGCCCGAGAGGATGATGGTGTGGAAATTCTGCGCCACCGTCAGATAATCATGCGCCCCCAGGGCCGTGGCGCACAAATCGGCAAAGGTAAAACGGGCCACGCCTTTGGCTTGTTGCGGCACCGCCAGCTTGCGGCCCTTTACGGCCAGTTCCGCCCCCTCACCCACCTTTTGATCGGTCAAACGCTCAAACGCTTCATCCAACTCCTGCGCCGCACCGTCGTCCAGGGGAGTGAAATAGGTCGGCATACCGTGCATGCGGGCCAGGCGGTAATCCAGCAAACCTTCCAGGCACAGAATATCCAGGCGCTGTTTCAGGGCCTCGATAAAGGGCAGGAACAATTGCCGGTTCAAGCCACCTTTGTACAGCTCATCCGGGGCCCGGTTGGAGGTGGAGACCACGACAACACCCAGTTCGAACAGACGGCCGAACAGGCGGCCCAGGATCATGGCATCGGCAATATCGCGCACCTCAAACTCGTCAAAGCATAACAACGACGTTGCCTCTGCAATATCGGCGGCGATGGGCGGCAAGGGGTCGTCGCCCAATTTCCGCCTGGATCTTTCTTTCGCAGGGATCTTGCGAAAGGCGTTGATCCGGCCGTGCACCTCACCCATAAATTCGTGGAAGTGCACCCGGCGCTTTTTCTCAATCGGCGCGCCATCATAAAACAGATCCATCAACATGGATTTGCCCCGGCCCACATCGCCATAAATATAAAGCCCCTCGGGCGCGGGCTCCTTTTGGCTCCGGCCAAACAGGAACTGCCGCCAGCCCTGACCCTGACTCAGGTTTGGATTGGGGTCATACTGGGCCAGACGGTGATGCAGCATCTGTAGCTTTTCCACCGCCAATTCCTGAGCCGGGTCCGCCTCTATCTCACCGGATTGGCGCAGCGCACGATACCGCTGAAGTGGCGTTGCGGGCGGCGTCTCGGGCGCAGTTTCAGGTGGGCTGTTTGCGTCCACGGAAGGCGCTATGTCTCTTGTCCCGGTGTCGGCATGGCAAATTCCGCACCGGCGCGAATACCCGTGGGCCAGCGCGAAGTCACCGTCTTGGTCCGGGTATAGAACCGCACACCGTCCGGGCCATGTTGGTTCATATCGCCAAAGGCTGAATTCTTCCAGCCGCCAAAGCTATAGAAGGCCATGGGCACGGGGATGGGCACATTGATGCCCACCATGCCCACTTCCACATTGGCGGTGAAGTCACGGGCGGCGTCCCCGTCCCGGGTAAATATAGCGACACCGTTGCCGAATTCATGCTCACTAGGCAGGCGCAAGGCCTCGTCAAAATCCGGCGCACGCACCACGGAAAGGACCGGGCCAAAAATTTCCTCTTTGTAGATGCGCATATCATCGGTGACGTTGTCGAACAGGCAGCCGCCCATGAAAAAGCCGTTCTCGTAGCCTTGGGCATTAAAGTCCCGGCCATCAACCACCAAGTCCGCACCCTCGGTCACGCCCAGATCCACATAGCCCTTCACCTTGGCCAGATGTTCCGCCGTTACCAGGGGCCCCATCTCGGACGCCGGGTCCAGCGAAGGGCCTACCTTCAAAGCTTCGATCCGTGGCTTCAGGCGGGCGATCAGCTCATCCGCCGTATCCTGGCCCACAGGGACGGCAACGGAAACCGCCATGCAACGTTCACCGGCAGAGCCATAACCAGCGCCCATCAGGGCATCAACGGCCTGATCCATATCCGCATCCGGCATGATGATCATATGGTTCTTGGCCCCGCCCATGGCCTGAACCCGCTTGCCGAAATGGGCGCAGCGTTCATAGACATAGTTGGCGATGGGCGTGGAACCGACGAAGCTGACCGCCTTGACCCGCTCATCCTCAATCAATGTATCCACTGCCAGCTTGCCGCCATTGACCACGTTCAACACGCCCTCGGGCGCGCCGGCCTCCATCATCAATTCCGCCAAACGCAGGGGCAAAGAGGGATCTTTTTCAGACGGCTTCAATATAAAGCAGTTGCCACACGCTATGGCGACGGGGAACATCCACATGGGCACCATGGCCGGAAAATTGAACGGTGTGATGCCCGCAACCACGCCCAAAGGCTGGCGCATGGAATACAGATCAATACCGCCCGCCACGTTGGCCGAGAATTCGCCCTTCAACAACTGCGGGATGCCGCAGGCGAATTCCACCACTTCCAAACCACGGGTGATGGAGCCTGCTGCATCCGACTTCACCTTGCCATGTTCGATGGAGCACAACTCGGACAACTCATCCATATGCTTTTCGATCAGATCCTTATAGCGGAACATCACACGCGCGCGGGCTGAAGGCGATGTCGCGGCCCAACCCGGATAAGCCTTTTGCGAGGATGCGATCACGGCCCGGACTTCATCCGCGCTGGCCAGGGGCAAATCGGAAATCTGTTCGCCGGTAGACGCGTTATAGACCGGGGCAAAATTCCCACTATCGCCGGGAATGGCTTTACCGTCCACGTAGTGATGTAGCTGTTTCATGCTCTATTGCTTCCTATTCTTTTTCGTCTAACACGCCGGGATCACGCGCCGCACCACAGGGACGGTGGGACCAATATGCGGGCATAGCAATGCAATTTCCGCTGTAACGACATAAATGCAGGAACGGCGCGGAATTTAGCAGGTTCCCAGCCACCTTAACAGTATGGATTAACGAAAATTTTGTTCGTGCGGAAGGGTCGCAGCATTCCAGACCATAGAACGCGTTGTTGCGACGGTGTAAAAAATTCTCTCGCTCACAACAGTAGTTGATATACATTTATCTTTCATAAATTTCATTTATGAAAGATAAATGTTAAATACGATAAATCCGGATTTGTTGGGACATTTGATATGACGAGCGCAGTATCAAGAATTATCGCAGACCTTAAAGAACGCGGCGCCCTAAAGGGAATGGACGTGGCAAACATTGCGGCGGTATCACCGGCAACGGTGTCGCGTTGGACGTCGGGAAAAGCATTCCCGCACCCCAAGACGCAGCTTCTAATCTCGGATCTACGCTATGTCGTTGATCGGCTGGCAGAATTCTATTCTCCGACAGAGACGCGCCTGTGGCTCTATTCCAAGCATCGGCTACTGGATGGCGCGCGGGCGATTGATCTCATTCATGACGGCAAGGCAGACGAAGTATTGGCCGTCCTGGAAAGCCTTGATGAGGGGGCCTACACTTAGTCATGGCGGGCGAAGTTAGGCTCCATGACAGGGCGATCCTTGATGCTCTCGAGGCCATTGACCCTGTAGCATTTGAGGGGCCCGTGTGGCGTGTCACGAGCTTTGGCCGGGATGCGCTTCGTGGAGGAAGTGCCAACGGACGCTGGAGCCCCGCCGGAGAGTTTGAGGTGCTCTATACCAGCCTTGTGCGAAATAGTGCCCTGTCCGAAATTGGCTATCGTTTATCATTGGAACCGATTTGGCCAAGCCGACTGCAGCACGAAATTCATACCATCGAAGTGAAGACCACGCGTACGCTACGATTTGCCGATGTGAACAGTCTGAGTGGGCTGGGCGTAGATATCACGCAGTATGAAAGCTTTAGCTATCAAGCGACGCGAGCCATCGCAGCCGCTGCACACTTCCTGGAATTTGACGGCCTACTGGTGCCAAGCGCCCGCGCCGAATGCGCCAACCTGGTGCTATTCCTTGATCGCCTGGGCGAAGGATCACGCCTGGAAGTCTTGAAAAGTGAGCCTATTGACTGGGATAACTGGCGAAATAGCCAGCGCTAACAAAATTTGCCTTCCGCCCCTTGGCGCGGTATCAAATTAGCGGTGATTGTTGAAAGTTTTTGATGCGGGAGTGTGGCGGTATGGCGGCTGATAAATCTGGTTGGGTTGTGGGTAAGGTTCTGGCGGAACAGGCCCGGAGCCGGGGCGACGCGCCGTTTATCCGGTTCGAAGATGGTCCCATGCACTCATTTGCCGAAGCCCACCTTCTATCCAATCGCGCGGGAAATGGTTATGCCGCGTTAGGCGTTGGTTTTGGCGACAATGTGGCAGTCATGCTGAACAACCGTCTGGAATATTTGTGGTCCTGGTTTGGGCTCAGCCGTATTGGCGGCGTGCTGGTGGGTATTAACACCGCCCTGAAAGGCACCTTCCTGACCCACGTCCTCTCCAACACCAAGGCCCGCATTGGGCTGTTTGAGCCGGAATATCTGCCCTGGCTGGTGGAGATTGAGGACACCATTCCTGATATGGAAGTGGTCTATGTGCCGGGCGGTGTTTATGACGCTGGCAATCTGCCGCCCTTTAAACGCATTCAGGTGCGCAACTTTGATGACATCATGGCCGGTGGTGAGGCGGAGATCCCGTCAGCGGACGATATCAGCTATCGCGATATTGGCATGATCATGTTCACCTCCGGCACCACGGGGCCGTCCAAGGGTGCGTTGATGCCGCATGGGCATCTCTATCTGTTCGGCCATTGTATGCAGGTCCATCTGGGCATGACGACGGAGGACCATTATTACATCCCCATGCCGCTGTTCCATGCCCAGGGCATATTGATGCAGCTGTACGCCACCCTGATCACGGGGGGCAGCGCGGTTCTGGTCAGACAATTCCGCGCCACCACCTGGATTGATGATATCCGCAAGCATAAGGCGACGTTGGCCAACCTGTTGGGCGTGATGAACGATTTCGTCCTGCGCCAGGAGGTCAAAGAAACCGATACGGACAATAACCTGCGCATGGTCTGTGCCGTTCCGGTCACGGAAGAAACCATGCAGGCCCTGCGCAGCCGCTTTGCCATTCCCAAATTCAACGAAATTTTCGGCATGACAGAATGCAACCTGCCGGTCTGCCGCCCCCTGGGCGCGCCGGAGGAAGCCGGTTGTTCCGGCAAAGTCTGGGACGAATATTTCGAGGTTATCATCGCCGATCCGGACACGGATGAGGAAGTCGCAACGGGCGAGGTGGGTGAGATTTTGGTCCGCCCCAAGGAGCCATACTGTTTTATGCAAGGCTATAACGGCATGCCCGAACGCACGGTGGAAACCTGGCGCAATTTCTGGTTCCACACAGGGGACGCGGGGCGGATGGATGAGCGGGGCTATGTTTGGTACATCGACCGGATCAAAGACACCATTCGAAGGCGCGGCGAAAACATCTCATCATTCGAGGTCGAGGCGGTTTTTCTGGACCATGAGGCCATCGCCGAATGTGCCGCCGTCGCCGTGAAGGCGGAGGAGGGCGGCGAGGACGAAGTGCTGATCTGCATCATCTTGGAGAAAGGCGCTGATACGCCAAAGCCGGAGGATCTGCTGGATTACGCCACACCGCGCATGCCCTATTTCGCGGTGCCCCGATATATCGACTATGTGACGGAGATCCCCACCACACCCACGGCCAAGATCCAAAAGAATAAATTGCGCGAGCGGGGGCTGTCCGCCTCCGCCTGGGATCGTGATGTGGCAGGCTATAAGGTAAAGCGTTAGGTGCGGAGCCTGATACATGGCGGATAAATCCGGTTGGGTCGTTGGTAAGGTTCTGGCGGAACAGGCCCGGACGCGGGCCGACGCGCCGTTTTTTCAGTTCGAAGATGGGCCTATGCATACCTATGCCCAGGCCCATGCCCTATCAAACCGTCTGGGCAATGGCTTTGCCGGGATTGATGTTGCATTCGGTGAGAACGTGGCAGTCATGCTGCACAACCGCCTGGACTATCTGTGGATATGGTTCGGCCTGAACCGCATTGGTGCCGTGCATGTGGGCATCAACACGGCGCTGAAAGGCAGCTTTCTAACTCACGTGCTGGCAAATGTGAAATCCCGCGTCGGGGTGTTTGAGGCGGAATTCCTACCCTGGCTGGCGGACATCGAAGATACCATTCCCCATCTGCGCATCGTCTATGTGCCCAGTGACGGCTTTGATGAATTTGCGGACGCCAAGATACCGGCCTTTAAACAGATAGAGGTGCGCAGCCTGGATGAATTAC
>JAPKBD010000252.1 GCA_028824965.1 Alphaproteobacteria bacterium
TCCTCGACAAATCAAACCAGGCATGCGTTTTTCAGCAGCCTGCTAGAGCATTTCCTAGTCGGAAATGCCCTAAGCGCCCCTAAGATCAGGGGCAGCAATCGCCCTAATGCATATTTGCCCAGACCTTGCGTTTGACGCCGTATAGTACCAGGCTCAATATAATCAGATAGAGGACGACCTTGACGCCCATACGTTTGCGCGCCTCCAGGGTCGGCTCTGCTGCCCAGGCCAAGAATGTGACCACGTCATGGGCGATCTGTTCCTTGGAATTTTTCGTCCCATCGATATAATCCACCGCTTCGTCATCCAGCGGTGGAGCCATGGCAATTTGATGTCCGGGGAAATAGGCATTGTAGTTCATCCCATCTGCCACGGTCACACCCTGCGGTGCATCACCGTAACCAGTCAGCAGGGAATAGACATAGTTTTCGCCACCCGACCGTGCTTTGACCATCAAGGATAAATCGGGCGGATTGGCGCCATTGTTAGAGGCGCGTGCAGCCTTTTCGTTATCAAAGGGTGAAGGCATATAATCAGACAGCTTGCCCGGACGTTCGAACATTTCACCATCGTTGTCAGGACCATCCATCACGGTGTACTCAGCCGCGATAATTTTCGCCTGATCTTCATTTAAGCCAATTTCCACAAGATTTCGGAAGGCGATATATTTCAGGCCATGGCAGCTGCTACAGACTTCACGATAAACCTGCAGGCCACGTTGCACGGCTGCGCGGTCATAAGTACCGAAGATGCCGCCGTGGTTCCATTCCACCTGCTTCAGTTCAATCCCGCCACCCGATGCCAAGGCTTTCGATGAGACCAGCAAGGGCAAAACCATAAGGGCTGCGATAACCGCAACAAAAGATAATTTACGCATTAGCCCCGATCCTCCGACTTGGCCGCAGCCCCAGCAGCACCAGTTGGGGCACCGCCGCCACCTCCGCCATCACCATGGCTTTTCAACACAGCTTTGGCGATCGATTCCGGCAGTTTCTTGGGCCGTTCGAACCAGCCAATGAATGGCAGTACCAGGAAGAACAAGAAGTACAATGCCGTCGCCAATCGGCCACCAACGATGTAAATCCCCTCAGGCGGTTTGCCGCCGATGTAGCCCAACACCAGACAGTTGATGAAGAAGGCCCAGAACAGCATCTTATAGACCGGGCGGAACCTGGCGCTCCGTACCTTGGAGGTATCCAGCCACGGCAATACAAACAAGATCAACAAAGAGGCGAACATCGCCACAACGCCTAACAGTTTGTCCGGAATCGCCCGCAAAATTGCGTAGAACGGCAGGAAGTACCATTCCGGCACAATGTGGGCCGGCGTGACCAAAGGATTGGCCGGAATATAGTTATCCGCGTGTCCCATATAATTGGGAGCAAAGAACAGCACGATGGCGAAAATTGTGCCGAAAATCGCCATGCCGTACAAATCCTTCACCGTGTAATACGGATGGAAAGGAATGGTGTCCTGGGGGCCCTTAATGTCGATGCCCAGCGGATTATTCGATTTGTGGTGATGCAAGGCCCAAAGATGGACGAACACCACACCGAATATTACGAACGGCAACAGATAATGCAGGCTGAAGAAACGGTTCAACGTCGGTTGATCGACCGAGAAACCACCCCATAACCAAGTCACGATCCCTTCGCCCACAATTGGTATGGCAGAGAACAAATTGGTGATCACCGTGGCGCCCCAAAAGCTCATCTGCCCCCAAGGCAGTACGTAACCCATAAATGCCGTTGCCATCATCAAAATGAAGATGATAATGCCCATCCACCACAAGATCTCCCGCGGGGCCTTGTACGAGCCGTAATAAAGACCGCGCAGAATATGAATATAGACCACGATGAAGAACATCGAGGCACCATTGGCATGCATATAACGCAACAACCAACCATAATTCACATCGCGCATAATGTGTTCGGTGCTGGCAAAGGCCAGGTCCGCATGGGGCGTGTAATGCATGGCCAAAATAATGCCGGTGACAATTTGCACCACCAACATGATCCCGGCCAGGGAGCCCATGTTCCACCAGTAATTCAGATTTTTCGGGGTTGGATAGACCACCACCGCATCATTGACGAATGTGAATATCGGAAGCCGATAGTCAATCCATTTAATGATGGCATTATTTGATTGAAAGCTCGATTCGCCTGACATATCCGCCCCCTAGCCGATCTTAATGTTGTTATCGTCGAGGTAGATATAATCTGGCACCGGCAGATTGAGCGGCGCAGGCCCCTTACGAATACGTCCCGAGGTATCATAGTGGGACCCGTGACAGGGACAGAACCAGCCATCGAATTCACCTTGCTGGCCCAGAGGCACGCAACCCAGATGCGTGCAGACGCCCACCAGGATTAGCCATTCGGGCTTTTCCGCCCGGGCTGTATCGGCTTCGGGATCGGGTAGATCGCTCATGGGAACAGCACCGGCTTGGGAGATTTCCGCCGCTGTACGGTGACGGATGAATACCGGTTTTCCCCGCCAGTTGACCGTAATGGACTGCCCGACTGCGATGCCCGACAGGTCAACTTCGATCGAGGAAAGCGCCAGAACATCCTGAGACGGGTTCATTTGGTCAACCAAAGGCCAAACAAAGCCAGCAGCACCGACAGCCCCAAGGCCGCCTGCCGCTACATATAGGAAATCCCGGCGGTTGGCATCGTGCCCGTCCCCGCCTGTACTATCCGCCATGGTTCGATCACCTTATTTTGATTTACTGGGAGAATTACAAGACCCTATTTGTCATGCTCCCGGCCATTTGTCCAGCCATGGGCACATCGCAAGACATAGTTTAGGCCAAGCTGTGACATTTCATGCCAAGGTACTGGCCATACAGTAACTAATCGGCGATGCTGCCGTATGCGCCTTGCCCTCTATCAACCCGACATCCCACAGAATACAGGCACCATTGTGCGCCTGTGCGCCTGCCTTGGTGTCCCACTGGATATTATTGAACCCTGCGGCTTTACCTTCACGGAAAAACAACTGCGCCGGGCGGCCATGGACTATGCCGAACGGGCAGAGCTGCGCCGACATATTTCGTGGCAGGATTTCAAGCCGGAGGTTACAGGCCGCCTGGTCTTGGCAAGTACAAAAGGGGCAATTCCCTACACAGAATTTTCCTTCCAGGCAGAGGACACCATATTGTTGGGGCAGGAACAGGCCGGTGTGCCCGATGCGGTACATAATTACGTGGATGCACGGCTGACGATACCAATGCAAGGCGATGCGCGGTCGTTGAATATTGCCGTTGCCGGTGCAATGATTTTGGGTGAGGCTTTACGTCAGACCGATGGCTTTGCGGCCATTGTTTCAGACACGTAGGAATAAAAGGAGAGTTGGCCATGATACGGACCATTTTGTGCCGTTGTGTGTTGTTGTGTGGTGCGTTGCTATTGTGGTCGGGAAGCGGTGCTGTTGCAGCTGATCTGGATATTGGCGCATTTCAGGGTGTCTGGCGGGGCAATGCTGTTTCGGAAAGCGATATCAGCCTTAATTTCCAGCTAACCAGCCGGGATATTGACGTCACTGTGCGCAGTGACAGCAGTGGCGGTTTCACCATCGTCTGGAACACCATACAGCGGCAAAAGGGTGACCCGAACAATCCCCGGGAAAAGCTGAAATCGACAAAGATGCAATTCGCCCCCCAACGGGCCGGCGTTTGGCGCGGCGTAGGGATCGGTGACCCCCTGAACAGCGCCACGCCATATGCCTGGGCCTATATCAAGGATCGCAGCCTTACGATCGTCACCATGCAGATTTATGCTGATGGTCGCCATGAAACGCAGATTTATCGCCGGGCCCTTTCCGGCATGGGCATGACCCTGGAATTCGTCCGCAATGTGGACGGGGAACAGGTGCGCCAAGCCAGCGGCCGCCTCGTCAAGGCGGGAAAATAAACGTGAATGCCATTAACAGGTTCGATACTGTTGTATTCGATCTGGGCGGTGTGCTGATTGATTGGAGCCCCTATCACCTCTATCGCAAACTGTTCGACAATGACGAAGATATCGCGCGGTTTTTGGAGGAAATAGACCTCTACACATGGCTACGCGGCGTCGATGCGGATAAATCATTCCAACGTGGCGTAGAAGAACTGTCGGCCCGCCTGCCCCATCATGCGGACCTGATTGAGGCCTATTGGCACCGCTGGGCCGAGACTTTGAATGGTACTCTCGATGATAGCGTTGCAATTGTTTCCGAATTGAAGGAACAAGGCCGGCCCCTTTACGTTATTTCCAATTGGTCGTCGGAAACCTGGCATCACGCAACCGATCGCTTTGGCTTTCTGGATTGGTTCGACGACATGGTGATTTCGGGCCTGGAAGGCATTGCCAAACCTAGCCCGGGCATTTTTCATCTGGCCTGTGAACGCTTTAAAATTGCGCCCGAGCAGACGGTCTTTATTGATGACTTGGTCGTAAATGTGGAAAGCGCGCGAGAGATAGGCTTTCACGGCATCCACTTCACCGACGCTGGCGCACTGCGTCGCGAACTTGTTAGCTTGGGGTTATTATCATAAAAGCAAAGATCGGATTTATTGGCCTGGGCCTGATGGGCCAGGCCTTTACCAAACGCCTGTGCAGCCTTGACTACACCGTCATAGGCTATGATCTGGCGGCTGAAAAAATTGCGACGGCTGGTAAACATGGTGTTGTCCCCGCCACCGCTCCCGCCGAATTGACCGCGCAGGCAGATTTGATCTTGCTATGCGTCACTTCCACGGACGCGGTGCAACAGGCAGTATTTGGCCCGGACGGTGTGGTAGAGGCCGGCAGCCCCGATAAACTGCTGGTGGATCATTCCACATCCATTGTCCAATCGACCCGGGACATGGCCACGGCGCTGAAAGACAAAGCCGGCATGGGCTGGATCGACGCACCCGTATCAGGGGGCCCACCTGCGGCCTTGACGGGCAGTCTGGCGATCATGGCAGGTGGGGCAGAGGATGATATTGCCCAAGCAGCACCTGTGATGGCCGATTTAGCGGCGCAGTTCACCCATATGGGCGCGGTTGGCGCGGGCCAGGTCACCAAAATGATCAATCAGGTCCTGGTCCTGAACAATTATGCGGTTCTGGCAGAAGCCTTGGCATTGGCGGAGGCAGGCGGCATTGATGCGGCAAAAATTCCCGAGGCATTGGGTGCGGGCCATGCGGGCAGCAATATGTTGTCAGCCATGTATCCGCGCATGCTGGCCCGGGATTTTGCCCCGGCTGGATTTGCCCGGCAAATTCTAAAGGATTTGGATATGGTGCATGATCTGGCAAAATCCCTCGCCGTACCCACGCCCATGTCCAGCCAAACCGCCAGTTTATATCGCATTCTGAATTCCAAAGGTCATGGGGAATTGGACGGTATTGCTGTGCTGAAGCTGTTTGATAAGAACGACAACATTTAAAGCATAACCCGTTATGCGTTTATTTTACAATATTATACAACTTTTATTTACTGTAAAGTAGCCGCCTATATATAACAGAAAAATCTCATCAACTTTAACGCGAGGTTTTTCTTATGACGGCTTTTACCCTTGAACGCATGGACAGCTATTGTGAAGCGGAAGACCTGTGTCCGGATGCCAGGTTGGCGGAGTTGGAGAGTTTTCAAGCCTATCTGCCTGATGGGACGGGAAAAGTGATCCTGGAACTGGGCAGCGGTAATGGCACCCTGACCAAATGCCTCATGGATCTAGGCTGGACTGTCGATACGGTCGACATTGCGTTTCAGGCCCCGCCCGGCGCGCGCAATCATTACATCGCCGATATTGCCAATGGTCTTGGATTTTTGCCAAATGATGCCGCCTATGACGCGGTGGTATCCCTGGCCGTTTTACATCATGTGGTCACCGAGGCGACCCGCCTGCCGACAGCCCTTGCGCGTGATATAGCAGCCATGACAAAGCTTGGTGCATTGGTCATCTTACAAGATGTGCCGGGCGGTGTCGCCTTGCCGGCCATGCCGGGTCGCCTTGACAGTCGTCCGAGTGCTCTGGGCGCTGCAAACACCACGGCCATTTTCGCAGAATTGGTAGATCCCCACAGTATGCCAACCCACAACGGCGTCTATCTGCAAATGGACGCGATCCGTGCGCAGTTATCCATAGGCAAAACGCCGGATTTTGAAGCAGTGGCCTGTTTTCACTATGTCTGTGACTGGCAGATTGTGTTGAAAAAGTCTTTTTTCGGTGCCGTTTGAAAAATCTCAGCGC
>JAPKBD010000253.1 GCA_028824965.1 Alphaproteobacteria bacterium
TATACCCGGCCCCAGGTTTGGGAAGGGCGAGAGGTGCCGGAGGTTTTAACATCCGGTCACCACGAGAATATTAGGGCCTGGCGGCAACGTCAGGCAGAGGAATTGACCAAGGCGCGGCGACCGGATCTTTGGGATCTGTATCTCCGCTCCGCTAAATCGCGAGGCTAGTGCGATGAACTTGTTGCAGAAATTTGAAGCGGACCAACTACAGGCTCGTAAAGCTGACTATGAAGTACCGGATTTTGGTCCGGGCGACACGGTCCGCGTCAACGTGAAGGTGATCGAGGGTACGCGGGAGCGTGTGCAGGCCTATGAAGGGGTCTGCATCGCGCTAAAGCGGTCCGGGATCAATTCATCCTTCACCATCCGTAAAATTTCCTACGGCGAAGGGGTGGAGCGGGTATTCCCCATGCATTCCCCGCGTATCGACAGCATTGATGTGGTACGTCGTGGCCGGGTCCGCCGGGCCAAGCTGTATTACCTGCGTGGCCTGACGGGCAAGGCTGCGCGTATTGCTGAAAAGCAAGACCATCGTCGGGTCGTTCGCGCCAAGGGTGAGAGCAAGGCAAAGAACCGGGAAGCCCAGGCAGCAGCAAAGGCTGCAGCCAGCGCTAAATAAGGTTTCCGGAGCGCGGTCTTTATGTGTGCGCTCAGACTCTTAAGACTAGAGTAATTGAACCAATGACTTGGATCGCTAAAGCGGCTCCAACTCATTGGAAACTGCTCTAGAATTCTAAGCGAGGGCGAAACGGCATTGATAGCCGCGCCCGGTTTGTTGGGCGGGCCTGTTTTCGGTAACGCCCATATCTTGAAAGGATGGGGCGGGATGGCTACTGAAAACACAGCGTCAAAAGGTTCTGGCGGCAAAACAGCCAGCGGCAAAACCTTATATGATAAAATCTGGGCGGCGCACCTTGTTGATGAACAAGATGATGGCACCTGTGTGATTTATGTGGACCGCCATCTGGTTCACGAGGTGACCTCGCCCCAGGCGTTTGAGGGCCTTCGCGCTGCGGGACGGAAAGTCCATCGCCGGGATGCGACGTTGGCGGTGGCGGATCATAATATCTCCACCACCAACCGGGATGAAGATATCAAAAACCCGGAAAGCAAGCTGCAGGTCGAAACATTGGAGCGCAACGTCGCGGAATTCGACGTACCTTATTTCCCCGTTAACGACGCCCGCCAGGGTATTGTGCACATCATCGGGCCCGAACAAGGTTTCACCCAGCCAGGCATGACAATTGTTTGTGGTGACAGCCATACCGCGACCCATGGCGCCTTCGGCGCCCTGGCTTTTGGCATCGGCACATCGGAAGTCGAACATGTGTTGGCCACGCAAACCCTGATCCAGCAACCCTCCAAGAATATGCGCATCAATGTGGTTGGTGATCTGCCCCTTGGTTGCACCAGCAAGGATATGATCCTGGCCATCATTCGGAAAATCGGCACCGCGGGTGGTACGGGTTGTGTTGCCGAATTCACCGGACCGGCCATTCGCGCCCTGTCCATGGAAGGCCGCATGACGGTTTGCAACATGGCCATTGAAGGCGGCGCCCGTGCCGGTCTGATTGCCGCTGATGATGTTACCTTCGAATATATGAAGGGCCGTGCCCTGGGCCCCAAAGCGGGCCAGTACGAAGCTGCGGTCAGCCATTGGAAAACCTTCCACACGGACGCGGATGCGGTTTTTGATATCGATGTCGAACTGGATATCTCCGAATTGGTGCCGCAGGTGACCTGGGGCACCAGCCCTGAAAATGTCACGGACATTACCGGCAACATCCCCACCCTGGATATGGCCCGTGATAATGACCAACGTGCCGCCTGGGAACGTTCATTGGAATACATGGATCTTAAACCCGGCATGGCAATGTCGGAGGTGATCATTCAAAGGGCTTTCATCGGCTCTTGCACCAATGGTCGGATCGAAGATATTCGCGCCGCTGCCGCCGTTGCCAAGGGCCGCAAAGTTGCCGATGGCGTCAATGCTTTGGTGGTGCCCGGTTCCGGCCTGGTCAAACATCAGGCCGAAGAAGAAGGCCTGGATAAGATCTTGTTGGAGGCCGGCTTTGAATGGCGCGAGGCGGGTTGTTCCATGTGCCTGGCCATGAACGAAGACCGACTGGAGCCGGGGGAGCGTTGTGCCTCCACCTCCAACCGAAATTTTGAGGGTCGTCAGGGTTATGGCGGACGGACCCATCTGGTCAGCCCAGCCATGGCAGCAGCAGCGGCCATCGCCGGTCATCTGATCGATGTTCGGGATTTGGACTAGGCTGGATTGGGGAGGGAACAGAGACATGGAAAAATTTGAAAAAGTCAGCGGTGTTGCAGCGCCCATGCGTGGCATCAATATCGATACGGACAAGATCATTCCCAAGCAATATCTGAAAACCATTGAACGGGCCGGCCTGGGCCAGCATCTCTTTGCCGAGATGCGCTTTAACGAAGACGGTACGGAAAAGCCGGATTTTGTTTTGAACAAGCCCGCTTATCGTGAAGCCCAGATTCTGGTGGCTGGGGATAATTTCGGTTGCGGATCGTCCCGTGAACATGCCCCTTGGGCAATCAAGGATTTCGGCATCCGCTGTGTGATCTCCACTTCATTCGCCGATATTTTTTATAACAACTGCTTCAAAAACGGCATCCTGCCCATCAAGGTGACGCCGCAACAGCTGGAACTATTATTCGATGATGCGGACCGTGGTGCTAACGCAACCGTATCCGTGGATCTGGAAAAACAGGAAATTACCGGCCCCGATGGCGGCGTCGTTAATTTCGAGATGGACGCCTTTCGCAAAAAATGTCTGCTAGAGGGGCTGGACGATATTGGCCTGACCATGCAGCGAAAAGGCAGCATCGACAATTTCGAAGAAAAACAAAAGGTCGGGCAACCCTGGCTGTACGGTACGGCTGCTGAATAAGCTGCCGGACAGGTTGTCGAACAAGTTGACTGCGTCGACCCCGAATCTTATCTAACAGGAAAAAGCGAGCGAACATAAACATGGCCTCGAACAAAAAAATGTTGATGCTGCCGGGCGACGGTATTGGCCCGGAAGTGATGCGCGAAGTACGCCGGGTCATTGAGTGGATGGATCGCCGGCGGGCGGTTACCTTTGATATATCCGAAGGCCGGGTTGGCGGTTCCGCCATTGATGCGGACGGCACCCCCCTGACGGACGAAACCATGGCCGATGCCATGGCGGCGGACTCCGTCCTGTTGGGTGCTGTCGGTGGCCCGAAATGGGACGACCTGCCGTTTGAGCAGAAGCCAGAGCGTGGCCTGTTGCGCTTGCGCAAGGAAATGGATCTGTTTGCCAATCTACGCCCGGCCATATGCTTTGACGCCCTGGTTGATGCCTCCACCCTAAAGCCCGAAGTGGTTTCCGGCCTGGATATTCTGATTATCCGGGAATTGACCTCTGGTTTGTATTTCGGCGAACCCCGCGGCATTGAAACCCTGCCCGATGGTCAGCGCCGGGGCTTTAACACGCAAGTCTACACCACCTCGGAAATCCGCCGGGTCGCCGTTGTGGCGTTCGAGCTGGCGCGCAAGCGTGGCAACAAGGTTTGCTCTGTTGAAAAAGCCAACGTCATGGAATCCGGCGTTCTGTGGCGGGATGAAGTGACCAAGCTGGGTGCGGAATCCTTCGGGGATGTGGACTTAAGTCACATGTACGCCGACAACTGCTCCATGCAATTGGTCCGTGACCCGAAACAGTTCGACGTCATCGTCACCGACAATATGTTCGGCGATATGCTGTCTGATACGGCTGCAATGCTAACAGGTTCCCTCGGCATGTTACCCTCGGCCTCGTTAGGTGCCGTAGATGCCACGGGCGCACGCAAAGCCTTGTACGAACCGGTACACGGCTCCGCCCCGGACATCGCCGGCCAGGAAATGGCCAACCCCATCGCGACATTGTTAAGTTTCGCGATGAACCTGCGCTATTCCTTCGATTTGGGCGAAGACGCGGATCTGATCGAACAGGCCGTGGAAAACGTCCTAGCGGGTGGTCTGCGTACAGCCGATATCATGCAGCCCGGCAAGGCCAAAGTCTCTACAACCGTGATGGGCGAAAGCCTGGTACGCGAATTGGATAAATTAGCAGCATAATTTGGCCTTCTAACCATTGACCCAATCCCCGGCAGCGCTATTATGCCGCCCGGGCCCCTGTGGCGGAATTGGCAGACGCGACAGATTCAAAATCTGTTGTCCATAGGACGTCCCCGTTCGAGTCGGGGCAGGGGCACCACACCTAATCGGTGCCAAATGAGGCGTTAGCGGCAATGGCTGCTAACGCCTCATTTGTTTCGGGCCAATGGTCGGGAAGAGGCCAAAAGAGTGTGACCTATCGGCATGTTCCGGGTATAAGCTATGCCTGCATTTGAAAGAGGGACTTGCCATCCATAAATGCCGCCACACTTTAGGTGGTAGGCGTTGTGATGGACCATATGGCGCGGCTCGCCAACGGTTCATTTTTCTGGAGGCGAGACGAGTGATAATTAAACTTCAACAAATTCAATATGTATTGGCAGGGATTGTTTTTATTTGCGCGTCCGCTGGTATGACAACCAGTTCAGCCATGGCGCAACAGCATGTTTTCCCTAAAAAGGGGCAATCTCAGGAACAGCAAAGTCGGGATGAATATCAATGTCATCAATGGGCATCGCAAAAGTCAGGCTTTGATCCGACGAAGGCACCGCCGCCTGCCGCTGCGGCCCCTGCACCCGCTCAGCCGCGCCATGCGAGGAATGCCTTGGGAGGAGCTGCAAGGGGGTATGTGTTTGGCAAGGTGGTTGACGGGGATTCCAACAAGTCTGCAAAAGCCGGGGCCGTAGTCGGTGTGATGCGGGGCGCGCGCCGGAACAGGGCGCAAGCGCAACAACAACAGGCACAACAACAGGCACAAGCCGGTGGCCAGCAATCATATTTGCGGGCGCGTGCGACTTGTCTTGATGCAAAGGGATATTCCGTCGGCTAGAGCAATTCCGATCAATTGTGAATCGCTTCGCGATTCTAAGTGATTGGAATTGCTCTATTCTTAAGAGTCAGAGCATTTCCTCGTCGGAAATGCTCTAGCTTTAAGTTTTTACAGCTAGTCGACGATTTTCACCGCCATTGTGGCGAAGCTGCGAATGAAGTTTGAATAGACCCGTTCGGGCTGTTCCATAACCTGCAGCTGGATATTCCGGACCAAAACTTCTTCCCACAAAATGCGCAACTGCAACTCAGCCAGTCCGTCACCGACACAGCGGTGAATGCCGGCACCAAATGACAGATGCCGCCGCGCATTGGCGCGGTCGATCTGGAATTCATAAGGGTCATCGAACACTGTATCGTCAAAGTTGGCGGAGATGTACCACAAGGCGATCTTGTCACCTTTGGAAATTTGCTGTCCGTTCAATTCGGTATCTTCCAATGCGGTGCGGCGCATATGGATCACGGGTGTCTGAAAACGGATGGATTCCTGGACCAGGTTTGGCACCAGGCTGGGATCGCTGCGCAGCTTTTCCATCTCATCTGGATTATTGTGCAGAGCCAGCAAGCCACCGGTCATGGAATTTCGCGTTGTGTCGTTGCCACCTACGATCAACAGATACAAAGTCCCGATGAATTCTTCCCGGTCCATGTTCTTGGAGGCTTCGCTGTTGGCCAGCATGGTGATCAGGTCAAAGCCCTCTCCGCCATTGGCCCGCTCGTTCCAAAGCGGCGTGAAGGCATCGGCCATACGCTCCAACTCGCCGTAGCGTTCTTCCTCTGTCTTCACCAGGGGGTCGGGGGCGCTTAGATTTGTCGTCGCGACGTCTGACCAATGGATCAACTCCCGTCGGCGCTCCTGGGGATAGTCGAACATAGTCGCCAGCATCATCGACGTCAGCTCGGTTGAGACCCGGTCCACCCAATCGAACACTTCATTCCGGGGTAGTTCGTCAAGAACCTTGACCGTTCGCTCACGAATAAGTTCGCTCAGGCCTTTCAGGGCAGAGCGGTTTGCAATGGGCGCGACCGCCCGACGCCGGCCCGTATGTTCAGGCTGGTCCATAGAGACAAAGCTGCGTCGGTCCATCTTCGGCGCTATATCCTGTAGCTGAATACCGCCGAACTTCGCCAGATTTGAAAAAACCTTATGGTTCAGCTCAACCTGGTTGATCAGTTCATAGCTGGACACGGACCAGTAGGGCCCATAGACGCTGTCGCGGCAGAGATGCACCG
>JAPKBD010000018.1 GCA_028824965.1 Alphaproteobacteria bacterium
TACTAAGCCAGCGGCTAATTTTTCTCCAAAGCTAAAGTTGTGACCCCCGTACCTTCGGACTGAATAACGCGAACGGTATAGGCGGTGCCGTCAACCGTGAAGGCATCGCCTGTTGCTGCGCACACTAGGCACGACAGTACGGCAGGTTCGGAGGCGACTTTCGGACTCTCTTCCTCCGTGACGTTTCCGCCTGCTCTGTCGGTTGGCGTCGGAAAAGCTCCAAAGGAGGAAACCGTGGCGGCATTATAGTGTCAGCCAGGTTATCGAACTAATGCAGAAAATGTCCCCAGTGTGTCCCCAGTAAATATAGGAACCAACAAGGGCTCAGCCATTTCTAGCTAAGCCCTTGATTTTATTGGTGGGCGCAGCAGGGCTCGAACCTGCGACCCGCTGATTAAGAGTCAGCTGCTCTACCAACTGAGCTATGCGCCCGAAAGAGGGCTGGGTATAGCAAAGGGGGAGGGGGATGTCGATAGATATTGGGGTTTTGGGGTGGTGGCGTGAGGTTATGTTGCATGCGGGGCGTTGCGCGGGCTGGGTTGGGTCGTTAACGTTGGGGCCGTGCGCAGGCACGTTGCCAAGCGATGGGCAAAAGCCATTAGCAACAGTAGCGAGGATCACAGCTTATGTATACGGATGCACGCGGCCTTACTCTGACGACATCCAGTGAAGCGGCCGCCGGGCATTTCAGTGATGCCATAGATGACTATCTGGACTATCGCTTAAGCGCTTCGGCCAAGCTTAAGATGGCGTTGGATGAAGACCCTGATTTTGTCATGGCGCTATATTTCCGCACCTGTTTTTTGCAGATGCTGGAGACGGGCGCTGTGCTGCCAAAGGTCAATCAGGCATTGGAGGGAATGAAGCAACGCCTGGGCGCTGTCACCGCGCGGGAGCGGGGCCATGTACTGGCGTTGGAGGCGTGGGCCCAGGGGGATATCATTGGTGCCTGCCGGATTTGGGAGGATATCCTGGTCGAGCATCCTTTGGATATCTTGGCGCTGAAGCTGCATCACTATCTGACATTTTGGACGGGGCGCAGTTATGCCATGCGGGGCTGTGTGGCCCGGGTGCTGCCGGCGTGGGATGCCGATACGCCTGGCTATGCCAGCATCCAGGGCATGTACGCCTTTGGCCTGGAGGAATGCGGCGAATATGACGCAGCCGAACGCTGGGGGCGTGAGGCCGTTGAGCGCAATGGCGAGGATCTGTGGGCCATTCATTCCGTCGCCCATGTGTTGGAGATGCAGGGGCGTTCTGCCGAAGGTGTCACTTGGTTGGATTACGCGGATGAACGCTGGGCCGGGTGCAATCCGTTCATTGGTCACATTTGGTGGCACGCAGGCTTGTTCAATCTGGCGCAAGGCAACTATGACAAGGTTTTGTCCCTGTACGATGATCAAATGTGCGCCGTAAATTCCAAATTTTTCGTGGATATGCAAAACCAGGTTTCCTTGCTGAAACGGTTGGAGCTGCGTGGCGTTGACGTGGGTGATCGGTGGGAGGTCCTGGCCGATCATGGGGAAACCCGGATCGATGACCATATTCTGGCCTTTAACGACGTACACTTTTGCCTCGCCCTGGCAGCGGCTGGCCGCAGCGATCATGCCCAGCGCCACATCGCGTCTATGGCCGCGTTTGGGGAGGGCGCCCACAACGGCGGCGGTTGGACGGCGATCACGATGGCGGCGACCACCGTGCCTTTATGCCAGGCTTTGATCGCCTATGAGAAAGGCGATTATGGCAACGCCTGTGATATTTTATGGCCCCTCAAGGATGATATCGCGCCCATTGGTGGCAGCCATGCACAGCGGGATATGTTCGCGCAAATTCTGTGTGATGCGGCATTGCGCGATGGCCGCTTTGCCATGGCGCGGAGCCTGTTTTCAGAGCGGATCAGCCTTCGCCCCAGCAGTGGTATGAATTGGCAGTGTTATGCCGATGCATTGGATGGTCTGGGCGAGGGCGATGTGGCGGCAGCCGCGCGGGCGCAGGCGGAAACGGCATCGGAGCCAGCAGCGTAATTGGTGGAGGAGAGATCTATGAGCCACGTAAAATATATCGACAAAACTGCGGCCTATTACCAAGGTGAGGGGTATGAAAAGCCTTATGCCTGGGCCCACTATGACAATGCGCCGTTTACGCCGTTGAAAAAGCCATTGTCCGAATGCAAGGTCGCCTTGCTTTCCACCAGCGAAGTCGCCGCCCATTATGATCCGGGAGTGGAGGACAACCCTATCGTCGAAGAGGGCTTTCGCGCCATTTATCCTATTCCCAGCGATATTCCAACGGACCGGCTGTATAGCCGCGCCGATGCCTATGATGCCTACGCAACGCACCTGGACGACATCAATTCGTTCTTCCCCGCGGACCGTATGCATGAGGCCCTGGCTGCAGGGCGCATCGGCTGCATGCCTGAGCGTTTCTATGGCGCATACAACAATTACAGCCAACGCAAGGTGCTGGAAGAAGAAGCGCCAAAGGTGCTGGAATATTGCCGCGCCGATAACATCGACGTCGCCATCACCGTTCCCGTTTGACCCGTTTGCCATCAGACCGTGAGTCTGATCGCTAGGTATTTGGAAGAAAACGGCATCCCCACCGTGATGATCGCCAGTGCAAAGGACATCGTTGAACATTGCGGCGTGGCGCGGTTGCTGTTTGTGGACTATCCACTAGGCAATCCGTGCGGCGAACCATATGACGTGGCGCAACAGCGTCAGGTTTTCAACATGGCGCTTGATCTTCTTGAAACCGCGACGGCCCCTCGCACCACCTGGGATGCGGGCCTGGTGTGGAGTGGTGGTGATGCCTGGAAGGACCTTGTCTTCACCGAAGAGCAACCCTTTACCACTGGTGAAGCTCTCGTGGCCTGGAACGCGCGCAAGGAAAAATACCGGCAACTTAAGGCCGAAGGGAAGGTCTAAAAACCACCTTTAGAAACTCTTGAGCGGCATATCCCCTGGACGCTGCAGCCAATTATCGGCGGCGTACTCACACGACCCATCGATCACATGCAGGGTATAGGCGTGACGCGACTTATCTGAATAATTGGTGTCGCTGCGATGGGGCAGGCTGCCATGCAGGAGCACTAACGTGCCCTGTGGCACCTCCAACGGGATCTTGTCGTCATCAGGCCATGGTGTCGGCTCCAGAACCTCCGTCGTCAACACGCCGTCGATGTAGCGATAGCGATTGCGCAATGGTTCGCGGTGCCGTCCGGGCAGGGCCCATAGGCAACCGTTCTGGATCGTGGCATCTTCTAATGCGACCCACAGGCCGAATACGCTGAGTGGCTCCGTATAAAGATATGTGGAATCCTGGTGCCAAGTGACCTCGCCACCAATGCCGGGTTGCTTGAAAATATACATGGATTGCAGCAACAACGGTTGGGCGCAGCCGATGCTCCTGGCCACGGCTGCCAGCCGATTGTCGTGGGAGAAGGCATCGAACACCGGGTCCAGGTCATGCAAGGCATGGCCGATTTTGTTGATGGCTGTGGATTTGTCCCGGTTCAAAGTGCCGTCCGATGCCAGAACGCCGTCTTCCAGGAAGAAACGTATGGTGCCCCCCGACGTGGCGAAATAGTTGTCTTGGTCCTGGCCCCGCATGGTTGTTGAAAACACCGTGCTGGCTTGACCGGGATCAAACGCGTCAACCAGTTCCCCGGCCCGCGTCATCAAGGCCTCGCACTCTGTGGCTGGGAACATATTCTCCAGCACCAGAACGCCGTCACGGTCATAGGCGGTAAGCATCTCGGGCGATAGAACGTCGTCGTTAGGTGCCTGGAAATGCGCGACCGTCATTGCGCTGTTGGCGACCAGTTGTAGATGCGCTGCAATGACCGGCCCATAAGGGTCGCGCGATCATCGTCTGAGATACGGTCGGTCAGACGAAATGGTTCCACCCCCTGGGCGTAGGTCAACAATTTGACGGCCCTTGTCCAGTCCGTGCCCCACATGCAGCGGTCAAAACCAAAGGCATCAAAGATACGGCACAAAGGGTCCCAGATATCGTCATAGGGATAGGGCGCGTTGGACAGGGTGCAGGCACCGCTGATCTTTATGGCAACGTTGTCATATTGCGCCAGGGCCATCAGGTTCGCCAGATCCGCAAATGGGTCTGGCGGTGCGGGTGGTGCAAATGGTTGTCGCATGCCCACATGATCAATGACCAGGCTTGTCTGTGGATGTCTTGCGGCCAACAATCCTGCTTGCGCCAAACGATCCCAGGCCAACAGATTGACCGGCAGGCCGTGTTGCGCAGCGGCGGCAAGAACACGGTTGATGCCTGGATCATCTGGGTCGGTAGATACGTTGTCGGTCATCATTACGCGGATAGCGACGGTGCCGTCCAGGCTAGCCCAGTCTGCGATGGTATCCGCTACCGCCGGATCGTTCGGGTCCACGGGCTTGATCACGGCAAAGCGGTCCGGATGGGCCTGTTGAACGCTGACCGCATAGCTGGCATCGTAGCGATACATGGTGAAGGCGGAGACTAATAAGGCACCATCGACGTCAACCGCATCCATGGCCGCCACCATATCATCGCCGGTCACTTCATCCGGGCCCGTCAGGACGGCGGCCCAGGGGCGTCCCGGATGATCCCGTTCATAGGCGTGGACCTGAGAGTCTATGATCATCGCGGCAGCCCCATTCGGTTATTCGACGTCGACACTAGCCCTGCAAGGTTTCGTCCCGGCATTTAATCATGCGCAGGGGCGTGTAGATTATGGCTATCGTGCCGTCTTGCTTCACCACCTTGTTGCGGGTGCGGACAAGGCCACGGCCGGGGCGGCTTTTCGATAGGCGGGCTTCGATCACCTCGCACTCCACGTGCAGGGTATCGCCTGCGAACACCGGGGCCTCAATGCTCAATTCCATGTTCAGGAAGGCAAAACCCGTATGCTGCATGGTGGCCTGGACCAACAGCCCCTCGGCAAAGGTATAGCCCAGGGCACCTGGTGCGACCCGGCCTTTGATATCGGATTCTTTTTCCAAAAAATCCAAATCGATGAACAGCACTTCGGTCATGCCGGTGGCGTTGATGAAATTGACAATGTCCGGTTCCGTTACCGTCCGTCCGATGGTCTGAAAGGTCCGGCCTATGGGCAGGTCTTCATAAAACATTCCCAGGCCGACGATTTCCATATCACTCATAACGTATATTCCCATGTTGCTGTTGTTGTTTGGCTGATCTCGGTGTGCGAGCTAGCTGCGCCCGATTAGATTGTTGGCGATGATATTACGTTGGATTTGATTGGTCCCTTCCACGATCTGCAAAACCTTGGCGTCGCGAAAATAGCGATTGATCGGATAATCGTTGGAGATACCCGCAGCACCGAACAGCTGTACAGCATCCGTGGCGACAGCCATCGCGGTATCTGTTGCCTGGGCCTTTGCGATGGCTGCGGCCTGGGATAGTTCGATGCCGCTGATACCATCATCAACCATGGCCGCGGCGCGGTAAACCAGGCTGCGGGCGGCTTCCGTTTGAATGGCCATATCCGCGATGATCCAGCGCACGCCTTGAAATTCGCTGACTTTCTGGCCGAACGCGGCCCGTTCTTTGACGAAGTCGATGGCCAAATCCATGGCACCCTGGGCCAGGCCCACGCCGCGTGCACCGATGATGGGGCGGGATTTGTTGAATGCCTCCATCACGATTTTAAAGCCCAGGCCCTCCGGACCAAGACGGTTTGCCTCGGGGATGAACGCATCATCCAAAAACAGAGGACATGACGGCACGCCGCGCGCGCCCATTTTGCTTTCCGCTGGGCCGACGGTGAAGCCAGGCGTATCCCGCTCCACAATAAACAGATTAATCGCGCCCCGCTTGGCATCACTTGCTGACTGGCCTTCATCAATAACCTTGGCGGCGACCAGAACGAAATCGGCGACAGATGAATTGGTGCACCAGATCTTGGCCCCGTTCAGGCGATAGCCACCATCCACGCGTTCCGCCTTGGTGCGAATGCCGGCGACATCAGAGCCGCTTTGCGCCTCGGTGGTGGAGATGGCGGCGCGCAGGTTACCAGCTGCCAGACCGGGCAGGTATTTGGCTTTTTGTGCAGCGTCGCCGCCGGCAAGAATGGCACCGAAGGGCACCCACTGCACGACCAACAGATAGGCGGTGTTGTAGCAAACCCGGCACAGCTCCTCCACCGCGACGCAGGATGACAGCATGCTGTCACTGCCGCCGTATTCCGCTGGGAAGGGCAGGGTGAACAGGCCCAATTCCTGCAACAGATCGAACATGTCCTGGGGGTAGGTGCCGCTGGCATCAATCTCGGCCGCGCGGGGGGCGACCTTGTCCGCCGCGACCCGGCGGATCATGTCCTGAACCTGACGCTGTTCTTCTGATAATGCAAATGACACGGTACGACCTAACTAGACTTGATGGGTTTGTGGAATATACGCTGTTTCGCCAAGCTTTCTATGGAAGAACGGGCTTTCTATGGCAGAAATCCCGTACGGGTCGCGGGCATGGGCGCTTGGGCCCGGTGGGTCAAGGCGCGTTCCAGGGCCTTGATCAGACGGGGCCGGGTTTCCCCAGGTTCGATAATATCATCGATCTTCATCTGCTCGGCCGCGGGAAAGGCACCGCACAGGGCACCCA
Organism: Alphaproteobacteria bacterium; assembly: GCA_028824965.1. Classification (GTDB taxonomy): domain Bacteria; phylum Pseudomonadota; class Alphaproteobacteria. The sequence continues at coordinate 6,619 of JAPKBD010000018.1, forward strand.
GCTCGGCCTCCAACCGGGCCTGTTCCGCCGCCCGGTCGTCAGCCGCATCCAGCACGCCGCGATAGGCGGCCTGTATCCCGCTGTCGAGGGGAATGGCATTGAAATCGGCGCTGGGCCAGGCCAGGGCTGTGGATTGTCCCGCCCCCAGACCGCCCATGGCAGCCGCGCCATAGCCAAAGCCCTTGTGAATGGTCACGCACAGTATTGGCACCCGGGCAAAGGCAAATGAATGGGCGATGGTCATGCCTGCACGCAGCGCGCCCTCTTTCTCGGATTGCGGTCCGGTCATGACGCCGGGGGTATCCATCAAAAAGATGATCGGCAGATGAAAAGCATTGCACAGGTCCATAAAGTGCCGATGCTTGGCCCCTGCAGCCGCCGTTATGGCCCCTGCCATGATTTTTGGTTGATTGGCGATGATGCCGACCGGATGGCCATTCATACGGGCCAAGCCGGTGATCATCATCGGCGCGAATTCCGGCTTGATGGCAAAAAAGCTGTCAGGGTCCACCACCCTGGACAGAATTTTCATCATGTCATAGGGGCGGCGTTTGTTTTCAGGCAGAATGGTCGCAAGCGTGTCATCATAGTTATTGGCGCTGTCGCTTGATGCCGCATCAGGCGGATATTGATAGGCGTTCGTGGGCATGTACGACAGATAGCGGCGCAGCTGTGCAATGGCGTCGTGATCATCTTTGGCCCGGTTATCGGCCACGCCGGAGATGCGGCAGTGCAGGTCGGTGCCGCCCAATTCCTCCTTAGTGACGTCCTCCCCCGTACCCATCTTGACCAGCGGCGGCCCGCCTGCGGCCAACATGGCGTTGCCTTCCACCATGACGATGAATTCCATCATTGCGGCCAGCAACGAACTATCACCCGCCGTCGGCCCCATGACACCCGCAATTTGCGGCGTGACGCCGGACAGTTTCGCGACCTGCATAAAATGATGCATCGGCGCCAGGCCCTCACCAATAAATTCGTCCGTGCGTGCGCCGGCACCATCAAACAGCCAGACAATGGGCAGCTTGTCCCGATGGGCCAGTTCGATAATGCGGTTCTTTTTGTTGAAATTGTTGATCCCGAGGGAGCCGCCAAGAACCGTAAAATCTTCTGCAATCACCGCCGCCGGGCGACCTTCGATTTGGCCAAAGCCGGTAATGACGCCGTCAGCCGGGGTGTGCTTGTCGGGAATGGTCGTGACGGGGGTATGAACATGGGTTGCCAGTTGGCCCAGCTCCTCCAATGTGTTGGGATCAAACAGCAGATCGACACGTTCACGCGCTGTCAATTTGCCCTGGCTATGTTGGCGTTCGACGCGTTTTGCACCGCCCAATTCAAGGCTGGCCGCCTGCCGTTGGCGCAATTCCGCAATCAGATCTTTCATGGGGGCTCCAGCCTACGCATACAATGAATTCAGCAGCGCCTATGGTGCCTGTGCGCTGGCCTCAGGGCAAGTCCCAGGGCAGGTTCGCAGGCCGGAGTTGGCGGGCCCATCTAAGCGCTTGTCAGAGCGGACAATTAGGGTAATTGTTGCGGCTTCTTGATGAAATCTTGATGGCATGGGGATGGCGGAACGATGTATACGGCGACGACACGGGATATAACGGTGAAGGTGGAGCCGCAGTTTCTGGCAGAGCAGTCGGACCCGGTGGTGGACCAGTATTTCTGGCTCTATACCATCAGCATTGAAAACGGCGGCACCGAGACGGTGCAGCTGTTGAACCGGCACTGGGTCATCACCAATGCGGTTGGCCATGTGGAAGAAATTCAAGGTCCCGGCGTGGTCGGTGAACAGCCCGTGCTGGCACCGGGGGAACGCTTTCAATACACCTCCGGCTGCCCGTTAAAGACACCATCGGGCCTTATGGTCGGGACTTATGAAATGGCGGACCCCGATGGCAGCAACCATTTCGATATTGATATCCCGGCGTTTTCCCTCGACAGCCCGCACCAGGCCCGTCAATTGAACTAGGCCTTATCCGGTCATGGAAATTGGATTCGGTATACCCAATAACCAGGGCGTCGAAGACCCCAACGACCTGGTCGCACTCGGCGTTGCGGCGGAACAGCTCGGCCTGAACAGCGTCTGGGTGCGGGAGCATTTATTCCATTCCACTTATGTGGCGGAACGTTTGGGCGACAAACCCTATCATGACGCCCTGACGGTCCTAACAGCGATTGCCTGTGCGACGAAAACCGTCCGCCTCGGCACGTCTGTATTAGTATTGCCGTGGCATGACCCGGCCCGGTTGGGCAAGATGGTGGCGACGCTGGATCAACTTTCGGGCGGGCGCGTAGACCTGGGCGTTGGTGTTGCCACGACCAGGGACGAGTTCGAGAACCTTGGTGTTGATTTTAAGACGCGGGGCAAACGCACGGATGAGATCCTGGGCGCGTTGCAGGCCCTGTGGACCCAGGACACACCGGAATTTGCCGGGGAATTCTATCGCTACAGCGGCCTGAAATTCTCACCCAAGCCGTTGCAAAAACCTTATCCGCCCTTGTTAATCGGTGGCTCCAGCGCTGCGGCCCATGCACGAGTAGCCCGCTTCGGCGATGGCTGGCATACCCTGCGCCAATCACCGCGCCAGTTCGCAGAGGGGCGTCAAAAGATCATTGCGTTGTGCGACGCTGCGGGCCGGGACCCATCCGCCCTGCAATATTCCCTGGCGCTGCCTTTGAAGTTTACCGGCAAGGCACCCAGCCAATTGGTGCAAGATCGAACCGCACTGACGGGCACGGATGAGGATATCGCCGATACCATTCTAGCCTATCAGGCGGCTGGTGTGGATGAACTGGTTGTGGGTGTCAGCAGTGCCGATGTTACTGAAAACACAGATGCCCTATCGCGGCTTATGCAACAGATCTGGGCCAAGCTGTAACCGGCCTCTAACAGATTTAATCCCGCGTGACGGCCTGTATGGCTTCGAAACCTTCGAATTGCGGTGGGCCGAGGTAGATGCTTTTGCCGTCGCCGCTTGGCTTCTTCACGCCCGCATGGGCTTTGCGGAAGGCGTCTGATTTGGTCCAGGCTTCAAAATCGCCATGGCTTTGCCAAACTGAGTGGGAGGCGTAGAGGGTGTGGTCCTCAGCCTCCGCCCCGCGCAGGAGGTGAAATTCCATAAAGCCGGGGACCTCGGCCAGATGGGTGTCCCGCTCCGCCCAAATGCGTTCGAATTCCGCTTCGTTACCTTTGGCGACGCGGAAACGGTTCATGGCAATATACAACGCGCGTACCCCTCAATTTATCGATTTTCTGGGCTACCAGGCGACGGGAAGGGTGCTCAAGCCACGCAGGGTGAACATCAGGCTCCAGTCCGGACCGTCGCCACCGTCGCCCCCGCCGTTCGGGCTGGCCAAACGCAAATTCGGCAGACGTTTGATCAGGCTGGTGAAAGCGATCTCCGCCTCCATGCGGGCCAGGGGCGCGCCCAGGCAATGATGGATGCCGCCGCCGAACGATGTTGGGCGGACGCCCTGGCGGTCCACTTTGAATGCCTCCGGGTCCGCAAATTCATCCCCGTCCCGATTGGCAGCACCCAATAAGCTCAGGACGGAATCGCCTTGCGGTATGGTGATGCCATTGATCTCCACATCCTCTATTGCCGTACGGCCGGTCATCTGGACGGAGCTGTCAAAGCGCAGCATTTCCTCTACCGCACCCGGCACCAAAGATGGATCGGCCTTTAGCTTCTCCCATTCGTCCGGGTAGGTCAGCAATGCCAGCATGCCGTTGCCCAGCAGGTTGACCGTGGTTTCATGACCCGCGCCAAACAGCAGAATAACGTTGGCAACCAGTTCATCCTCGCTCAACTTATCGCCGTCCTCAGCCGCCTGCAGCAATTCTGAGGTGATGTCGTCGCCCGGGCTTTCCCGACGACGTGCAAACAGGGATTTGAAATAGTCGGCCTGTTGTAGATTACCCGCGTTGACCTCTGCCAATTCCTCCGGCGTCATGGGGGTTGGATCGATCAACCTGCCCGCAATGCGGGAGCCTTCAAAGAATTGCTGACGTTCACCCTCCGGGATACCCAGCATGTCGCAAATGACGTGTACGGGCAGGGGATGGGCGAATTCGCTGATGAACTCCATCTCTGACCGTCCCTCCAGCTTATCCAGGCTGGCGTCCACCAATTGCTGAATGCGGGGACGCAGGGCCGTCAGATGCCGGGGCGCAAAGGCGCGCGCGACCAGGCCGCGAAGGCGACCATGATCGGGTGGGTCTTTGACCAGCATCCAATTCCGCATGGAGGCATAGGCCGGCTGTTGCCAGATATCCGGGCCATGCATTTTTTCAGTGCGTTCGACGTAACCCTTGCCAAAACGCTTGTCGCGCAGGATCAGGGTCACATCGTCATAGCGGGAGGCAACCCAGAAACCCATATCCGTTTTGTGCAACGGTGCCGTTGCCCGCAATTGCTGGAAAGCAGGATAAGGATCGCGCAGAAAATCCGGTGAGAAAGGATTAAATATGGGTGCCGCTGGTGCGTCTGAACCTTGCTCGCTCATACCGCTCTTGCCTCCCCCGCTATCTTGTTTCGGTTTAGCCTTCCATGATGGCGACGTCTTGGCCTTCTGCGACCGCATCGCCCTCTTTCACCAGGATCTCCTTCAAGGTACCGCCCGATGGCGCCACGACGGGGATTTCCATCTTCATGGATTCCAGAACAATAATCGTATCTTCTTCATCCAGGGCATCGCCAATGCTGGCCTCAATCGCCCATACTTTACCGGTAATCTCAGACTGAACTTTAATATCCGCCACGTCTCGTCTCCTAATAAGTTTTCGGCGCTGATCCTAACCACCACTTGGAAAAAGGCAATGCGCCAATGCTGAATTTCTTCAGGTGCTGTTATTGCTCCAAGGCTTCCAAGCAACCCGCCGTTTGCAGGATGGCGCGGGTACGTTCCGCCGCATCGCCGCTTAGATCCGCCAGCCGTTGGCGTAGATCGCCCAGGCACTTAACCTGATAACTAAAGGTTCCCTGACTATACGGCCCCTTGTCATAGGTCACGGCAAAGGTTGCCTCACCCTTTTCCACCGCCGCAGCATTGGCTAGCAGGAAGGGTAGGTAATATTCCCCGGCCAGCGCCAACAACCCCAACGTGGCGTCGGGCAGATCGTCATCAGAGTTCAACCAGTCCCCATCGATGCCCGATGCATCGTCGAGCTGGCGCACCCAGCTTTCCGTCTTCATAGCCTTCGCCCGCATGATCGCCATGGGGGTCGGGTCCGTCGCCAGGGTTTTCAGCTGTCCGAAGATGCCGAAATCAGCCAGCGCCGGCCGGCTGCCGAAAAGGAAATCATAGACGCTGACCCGGCTTTCCAGCAGGGCCAGGACGGAATGGAACGTATCCTCAATCACCGCCCTGTTTTCCGGCGTGCAGCCGACGATGGGCATGCGGCCGATTTGGCGATCGGCGAATGACTTGGCCGCTGCATCGCGCGCCTCTCCCCGTTCATCGGGGAAGCCATCATCGGCAATCCAATGAGAGGCATAGTCGATGTCCGCATCATAGAACCAGCGGTAATGGAACATGGCCTTGGTCAACCATTCATCGGCCATGTCCTCCAGCAAATGGCTGAGGAAGGCCATGCCCGGATCATCAGGAATGATAGACCGCTGGCCCGGATGGCGGGCCTCCAGGGCATAGGCCAGAGGCGTGCTGTCGACCCGATACTCAGTTTCGCCGGGATATTGCAACATGGGCACCAAATTTGGTTTTACATGCGCCGTTTCAGCCCGATTGCGCGGCGTGCGCATGATAAAACTCAGAGGTAAATGGCGATAGCGCATTATAGCCCGCAACTTCATGGAATAGGGCGAACCCAAGGTGCCGGTTATGCGGTAGCGGTCTGTGCTGTCGTTCATCTGCAAATCCTCAAAACGCAATTCAAAATTGCTCAATTTGAATGAGAAATTGCACAAAGATGCAGAAGTGTGTCAACGCATATAAGGCGGGCAGTTATCAGACCGGGATTAATACGACTATCGATTGTCGAGTATGTCCCGAACCCGCTGGGCCAGGTCCTGTACCCTGTACGGTTTGCTCAACAGCATGGTGCCGTCTTCAAGCTGACCGCGTTTGTTGAGGATTTCCTGGGTATAACCCGAAGAATACAACACTGCGGCGTCGGGATGATGTTTGCGGAATGCTTCGGCGACATCCCGTCCGCTCATTCCCTTGGGCAAAATCACATCGGCCAGCAACAGATCAATATCGCTGGCTGCAGTCATTGCCTCTATTGCCGCCGGTCCGTCCGCAGTCTCCAATACCTGATAGCCCAGACGCTCAAGGGCCGTGACAAGAAACCTACGAATTTCCTCCGCGTCCTCTACCACCAGAATTGTTTCATTGCCAGTCGGCCGTTTTTGTTCTGCGCCGCTTTCGGAAATAGGTTTGTTCAACTCCTCATGGGAAATAGTCGGGGATTGGGGCTGAGATTTGGTGAGGTAGATGCTGACCATTGTGCCTTGACCTTCTGTGCTTTCAATAGTGACATGACCGCCTGATTGTTTTGCAAAGCCGAAAACCATGCTTAGGCCCAGGCCGCTGCCTTCGCCAATATCCTTGGTCGTGAAAAAGGGTTCAAACACCTGCTCCAGGATATGATCTGGCATGCCGGTACCGTTGTCACCGACAGAAATAATCACATAGTCGCCGGGACGCATATCCTCGAACGCCGCCGTATCGTGTTCCGAGAGGGCCCGGTTTTCTGTCTTGATGCGCAAACGGCCCCCCTCAGGCATGGCGTCACGCGCATTGATTACGAGGTTAAGGAGCGCATTTTCAAGCTGCCCCGTATCCACCATTGCAAGCCAAAGGTCTGTCGCCAGCTCCAGCTCGATCGTGATCTCCTCTGCGATAACGGATGTGGCAAGCTGATGAAATTGCGGCAGCATCTCGTTTATATCTGTCAGCGTGGCATCAAGGGGTTGCAGTCGGGAGAATGCCAGCAAACGATGGGTCAATTCGGCACCCCGTTGGGCCGCTCTTATACTCGACGTAATGAGCTTGCTGTCCCCGGCGTGCCCTTCATTCTTATCGATGTGGGTGTCCTGAAGCAGTGTAAGATTGCCCATTATGGCAGCCAGGATGTTGTTGAAGTCGTGGGCAATGCCGCCGGTTAATTGGCCAACGGCCTCCATCTTTTGCGCGCGGCGGAGCATTTCCTCAGGCGCCTTTTGCTCGGTAATATCGATTGTGGAAATAACCGTACCCCCGTCGGGCAGACGTGACTCGGCGATCTGGAATTCGTATCCGCCCCGCTTCATCTCGTAGACTCCACGTGGATTGCGGAACCGCGTCAACCTCTCAGCGATCTATTGTTCCGGGTTATCTTCCGCTTCGATAACTTGTCCATGTGCGATCAAGAGGCGGAGGTAGTCTTCAAATTTTATGCCCTGCACCAACTTCTCACCAGCGGGTCCGGAAACTTTTTGATAATTCACATTCCAGGCCACCAGGCGTTCATCGGCATCATACATGGCTATACTGCCAAGAATGTGATCGATGGCATTCAGGAACCGCACGTTGGTTGCTTCGATGTCTCTGCGATTCGTGATGTCCTGGACCGTGCCCGCCATGCGAAGGAGTTGACCATCCGGGTCGCGGATGATGATGGCTTCCTCATGCACGATGCGGATAGTTCCATCTTCGAGGACAATTCTGTGGTCAAGGCTGTAGGGCGCATCCGTATCTATGGTGCGTTGCAATGCATCCTGGACAAACGCGCGGTCATCCTTGTGGGTCATCGACATAAAGTCGTCTTGCGTCGGGCCAAAGGCCACTTCATCGGATTTGCCGAAAATGCGGCAGGTCTGATCAGACCAGTGTAATTCGCCGGTTGTGAAGTTGCGTTCCCAATTGCCTATATTGCCGATCCGTTGCGCTTCGGCCAGTCGTTCGCTCTGATGTTCAAATGCCAAGGCGGCGTTTTTTATATCGCTGATATCTTCCACCAGGGCGAGGAAGCCTATGACATTGTCCCCTTTATCCCGGTGCGGTAGACATTGCAGCCTGACAAATCTTACCTCGCCATCAGACTTCGATCTTGCGAATTCATGCGCGACGGTTTCGCCTGCCAAGGCGCGGTCAACGGCATCTTTCACGTTATTAAAAATCTCAACCGGCAGAACCTCGCTAAAATGCCGGCCGACGATCTTTGATAATGGTATTTGATGCCAGTTTATAAACTGCTTGTTCGCAAGGCGGTAAATCCCCTGGTGATCCACATAAGTGATGGAGATAGGCAGGTTATCGATAATTTCCCTGAATTGATCTTCGATGCCCCGAAATTCGGTCGTTTGCGGTTTTGCGGTTTTTTCATCATGGACCGGGGATGCAACAGGTGCCTGCTGGCGTTGCATGTGAAAGGCAATCACAATTGCTGTAGACCAAAGGGCGGCAAAACCAAGGCCTCGGTCCCATATGACTGACCAGTCTGGATCACCACCCGTGATGAGATAACCCGCAATCGACAGAATTGATCCCACTGCCGCAAGGGCGAATAGGTAACCCGCCCTCGGTGCCCATAAACCAAGCAAAACCAAGGCGGCATAAGGCACGCCCCCGCCGTCGCCCAACGGCAGCCATATATCCAACACTAAGATCACCGCCGCTACGATGAAATAGAACATTGCCAGTTTGATGTTATCTCGTCCAATTTTGAGCCCGCAAGCTCCATTTCCCCAGCGCCGATGGGAAAGTCCCCCCAAACCCACCGACGGCGATAGAATGGCACAAAGATGGTAACCAAATCGTCAACAGATTGGATAGCCGGAATAAGACAAAAAATGGTGGCGCTTAGTTTGGCAAGACGTATTTATCCTGCCATTCCCGCCGCTTTTCCCGACTGACTTCCTGGGCAATAAAGCGGCGCAGGCTGTCGCGCAGCATGATGATATGTTCGGGTTCATCCGCGAAGTACATATTCGTCGCCTCCTATTCGCCGGTGTAGTTAGGCGCGCGCTTTTCGACGAAGGCAGTGACGGCTTCCTGACGGTCGGACGTCATGTTTGAGGCGATTTCGTAGGCGATGGCCGGTTCCATCACCTTGTTGGCAATGTCACGCAGCACCAGGTTCACGGCAGTTTTGGTCCAGCGCACGGCCCAGCGGGGGTTGGCGAGGATCTTGCCGACCAGTTCATCAACTTTGGCATCCAACTCTTCTGTGGGGACGGCATAGTTGATCAGGCCCATGGTCACGGCTTCCGAAGCGCGCAGCATATCACCGGTCAGCAACATTTCCTTGGCCCGGGCAAAGCCGATCAATTGCGGCCAGATCACGGCCCCGCCATCACCCGCCACCAGGCCGACTTTGACGTGAGGGTCGCCGATCAAGGCGCGTTCATCTGCAATAATGATATCACATAGCAGGGCGATAGAGGCACCAAGGCCGGCGGCGGCACCGTTCAGGCGGCAGATGATCGGCTTCTCCATCTCCAGCAAGCCATTGACGATACGCTTTGCATCCGTTGTGATGCCGCGGAATTTTGATGGATCGTCGATCATCTCCTGAAACCAGTCCATATCTCCACCGGCGCAAAAGGCCCGGCCGGCACCGGTCAGAACGATCAAATCGCTGTCCAGATCTTCCTAGGCTTCATAAAAGACCTTTGCCAGTTCTTCGTGCAATTCGAAATCCACCGCATTCATGGGCCCTGCGTCGATGCTGATCCACAGCACCCGCGCCCGCCGCTCAAACGTCAGGCGTTGATATTTATCGAAATTCATTACGGTTCTCCTCTGTCTCATTTGGAACAAGTTTATCCGCGCTGAGGCGATTCGGAAACGTGACATAGTGACCCCGATTGGTTCAAGGTTTAAGCTTAAGACTCTCGTTATCGATATGAGGAAAAGGCTATGTCTGTAAAAATTATCGGGATGATCGGGGTAACCCCGCCAACCACTGATGCCACCGTCCATATCATTACGGGCGGCATATCGCCGGACTATTTGAAAAGCTTCTCTCAGGCCCATGAGGCGGCGGACTACGATCTGGTTCTGGTCGGCTATACCTCACAATCTGCAGAAGGTATTGCCGTGGCCAGCTACGCTGCGGCACATACAGAGACATTGAGCTATCTGATCGCGCACCGGCCTGGTTTTGTCGCACCCACATTGATGGCGCGAAAATTCGCCACCTTTGATCAACTTTGGCAGGGCCGTCTGGCTATTCACATCATTGCCGGGTTGTCGGATAAAGAACAAATGATGGATGGCGACAATCTGATCAAAGAGGACCGTTATCGCAGGGCCGGCGAATATCTCGACGTCATGCACAAAGCATGGGCTGGAGGGGGGCCGTTTGAATACGAGGGAGAGTTTTATTCAGTCCGTGGCGCGCGTACGGATATTCTACCCCTGCAACAACCCTATCCAACGGTCTACTTTGGTGGTTCGTCCGAAGGCGCGCTCGCCATGGGCGCGCAACATTGCGATGTCTTCGCCATGTTCGCCGAACCCCTGGCGGAGACAGCGGCGCGCATCGCCGATTTCCTTAGCCGGGCTGATAAATGGGGGCGGACGCCGCGTTTTAATATGTCTGTCCGCCCGATCATTGCAGAGACAGAAGGTGCGGCCTGGGACAAGGCCGCCCACATCCTGGCCCAGGTAGAGGCAGAGGTGGCGGTGACCGGCCAGCACATCCCAAAGGATGAATCCGGTTCTCGTATTATGGCCCTGGCGGCCAAGGCGGATATTCACGATGAACGTCTTTGGATGCCCCTGGCGGCAGCCTATGGTGCCCGGGGCAACACAACATGTCTGGTGGGTACGGCGGAACAGGTGGCGGAAGCCTGCCTGGAATATTACAAGTTGGGGGTCGGCGGCTTTCTACTTCGTGGTTTTGATCCCCTAAATGACGTGGAGGATTATGGCCGGGAATTGATCCCCCGTATTCGTGCCGGTGCCGCCGCCCTGGGTTAAGTGGATTAATCAACTGCAATGCCTCTGCGCCCGCCCTTTGCCTTCCGCACGGGCGGGGCTAGTATGTAGCCCTATGAATCAGCACGACAGCCCAAATACGGAACAATCCGCAGACGAACCGATGCATGGTCTCCATGCACCCCTGCGGCCTGGTCAGGATGTGGTTCCCCCAGCACTTTTGAATATTCACCGGGCCAGGGTGCGGCCCGAATGGATCGACTACAACGGCCATCTGAACATGGCCTATTACGTTTTGATGTTCGACAATGCTACGGATAGATTTTTCGACTTGATCGATTTAGGCGTCAACTATGTAAAGCGCGCGCAACATTCCGCCTTTGTCCTGGAAACCCATGTTACCTATCAGGGGGAAGTCGCCCTGGATGATGACCTGCGTTTCACTATGCAGCTGATTGATGCGGACGAAAAAAGACTGCACTATTATTTTGAGATGTTTCATCTGGCAGATGGTTTCCTTGCCGCCACGTCCGAACAGATTGCCTTGCATGTAGATCTTGATGCCCGTCGTTCGGCACCTTTCCCAGAGATACTGCGACAGCGCATAGATATGGTTTTGACGGCCCATAAGGATTTGCCCAAACCTGATGGGGTTGGCCGCTCGATCGGTATTCGACGCAAACCTCACGTTCGTGCCGGGGGTTGATACAAATATGGCATTAGCAGACAAATTCGCCCGGGCCCGCCGCGTTATGCGCAATGATCAGGCGCTGATGGCGTTGATCGCGGCCTTGGTTGGTGTGCTTGTCGCCTACGCCGCCATTGGTTTCCGGCTAAGCATCAGCAGCGTGCAATGGGCAACCTATGGCGTATTCGCTGAACAGTTGGTCGGTCGCGTGGCGGAGCTGCCCGTCTGGCAGGTCCTGGCTGTCCCCACTCTCGGCGGCCTCGTCGTGGGGCTGTTTTTGCAGTTTGTCATACCGGGGGGGAGGCCCTTGGGCGTTTCCCATGTTATAGAATCCATGGCCTTGCGTAATGGCCGTATGCGGTTGCGTGATGGCATTTACGCCGCCGTTGCCAGTGTTATTTCCCTCGGCACCGGGGCCTCTGCCGGGCGCGAGGGCCCTATGGTGCATCTGGGTGCCTCCATCGCGGGCGGCATCACCGGGCGTTTGGGCCTGTCACCGCATTTGGGCCGGACCTTGTTGGGTTGTGGGGTCGCAGCCGCCGTCGCGGCCTCGTTCAATGCGCCGATTGCCGGGGTGTTCTTCGCGCTCGAGGTCATCATCGGTCATTACGCCCTGTCTGCGTTCGCCCCCGTGGTCATTGCCTCTGTCGCCGGAACAGTTATCTGCCGGGCTTATTTGGGCGAACAACCGGCCTTTTTGTTGCCGGAATTCGGCGTCAATTCCATGTGGGAATTTCCTGCCTTTATGATCCTCGGTGCCGTCTGTGCCGTTGTTGCCATCATATTCATGTGGTCCATTTTCTATGCGGAACGGGTGGTCGATAGCCTACCCGTGCCGCTTTGGATAAAGCCTGCTGCAGGCGGCCTGGCGGTTGGTGCCATTGCTGTGGAATTTCCCCATGTCCTTGGCGTCGGTTACGAGGCGACGGATGCTGCCTTGAACGAGCTGCTGCCCCTGTGGCTGTTGTTAATGCTGATCCCGTTGAAGACAGCCGCCACGGCCATCACCATCGGTTGTCGTTTTGGTGGCGGGGTCTTCACCCCCTCCCTTTGCATCGGGGCCATGACGGGGGGGGCCTTTGGCTTGATCGCCGCCGGCGTATTTCCCGACCTTGCCGCCTCCCACGGTGCCTATGCCATTGTCGGTATGTCGGCTGTGGCAGCCGCCACTTTAGGCGCGCCGATCTCCACCATATTGATCGTTTTTGAGTTGACCGGCGATTATCAGATTACGATCGCGGTGATGCTGGCGACCTCCATTGCCACGGTGATCGTGCAGCAATTGGGCGGTCGAAGTTTCTTTCACCGGCAGTTGGAGAATAGGGGCCTGAACTTGCAGGGCGGCCGGGCCCGCCATTTGTTGCAGACCCTGACGGTCAGCGCTGTGCTGGCCAAAAACTTCGAAAAAATCCCGGAACGAACATCCATCGCCGAGATAAAATCATTATTCTCGCGCCTGGCACATGAAACTTTCGTGGTGGTTGATGACAGGGATGATCTGGTCGGCACGATCTCTCTTGCAGATTTGAAACATATCGCCTTCGACGACGGCCTTGATAGCTTGATCAACGCCCGCGATGTGGCCCATTCCCAGGCTCCGGCACCTCTTCCCAGCGATACGTTGGAGGAAGTTCTGGCAGTCATGGATGTGTCCGGTGAAGAACATCTTGCCGTCATCGCTGCGGTGGATGACCGGAAGGTTCTGGGCGTTGTCCATCAAGGGGACGTGTTGCGCGCCTATAACCGCGCGTTGCTGGAGGCCCAGGCCGAAGAACATGATGGCGAAAGCGGCAGCATAAAATACTAATTCGGATCGTCTTTGCTTTGATCGTCGCTATTTTGTGCGGGTCTATCTTTCGCGTGGCCTGACAGGTTTCGTTGTCGGCGGCTTTCTTCCATATCCTGGCGTTGGCGGTCGCCTTTGCGGCGGCCATGACGTACCCGGTTGCTGGCGGTTTGGGTGTCTTTGTCCGCCTTTTTCTTTGCCTTGCGAAAGTGATTGAGATTTACGACCTCGGCCATGCCTTCGCCCCTTTCCGCCATTATCGCGATGGCCCCCACTGTGGCGCTGTCGCAAATCGTTAAACAAATATTCACCCCCAGCTTATGTGATAGATTAGGCTATCTATTTGGCGTCGTCTATCTACCTTCCATTTGGGCGTTACAGGAGTTCGCTGTGAAAAAACTGCTCATCAGTCTGGGCATATTGGTTGTTGTGGTTATTGCCGCGTTGTTGGTGGGCCCCGGATTTGTCAATTGGAACGACCACAAGGCAGAAATCATCGCCGCCGTTCATGATGCCACGGGACGGCAGTTGGCCATTGATGGTGATATCAGCCTGACCATATTGCCAGCACCGGCCTTATCGGTGCGGGATTTGCGATTGGCTGGCCTGTCCTCTGGGGCGAGCACCAAAGCACCGGATATGTTGACCTTGAAAGCGTTAGAGATCCGCGTCGCCCTGGCGCCGCTGATCTCCGGCGAAATCCAGATGACATCCGTCCGCCTGATCCAGCCAAAAATTATCCTCGAAGCACTGCCTAACGGTCGGGCTAATTGGCAGTTTCAACCGGCGGGCGGCCAATCAACAACAGGCACTGCGACAGACGGCACGGGGTCTACATTGGCCCTGTCCCTTGATAGCATAGCGATCGAAGACGCGACCTTGATCTATCGGGATAATTCGCAGGGTGCTGGCGGACTGGAAGAACGGATTGAGACTATCGATCTGGAGGGTTCCGCCGGTTCCTTGCAAGGACCGTTTAAATTCAAAGGTACGGCAACCGCACGCAACCTGCCCTTGGCCTTTGTGATTTCCGTTGATGGGATAAGCGATGAAAAGCCGACGGGCGTGCGCCTTAATCTAAAGCTGGATGGCGACAAGGCGGCTCTTTTGTTCTCTGGCCGGATCGATACTACGGCGGAGATAGCCCAAGTTAGCGGACGAATGGAGCTGTCGTTGCCAAATGTTGCTGCTGCCCAAAGGCTCCTCATTCAGGGTGCGCAACCACCAGCCGTATTGGCGCAGTCCTTGCTGATCAAAGCTTCCCTGGAGGCAACTGCAAAGACGGTGGCGATCAACGATATAGATCTTACATTTGGCCCCTTGCAAGCCAGTGGCGCAATCAATGCCAGCCTTGGCGACGCGCCCAGCTATGATGTGGCCCTGGCTGTGGGCCGCCTGGATTTGGATCGTCTGCTTAAAGGTATAACCGACGCGGAAAAGGCCAAGGCGGTTCGTTCGACGTCAAAAGCCGGTGGGCAAAAAAAATCATCTGCCGTCCCGACTATACCTGCCCTGCCAGCTATCCCCGGCAACGTCACCGCCAGTCTTGCTATCACGATTGAAGGTTTGAAGTACCGTAGTGGCGTTGTCAGCCAGGTACAGCTGGATGCGTCTATCGAAGACGGCGCTTTGCGGTTGGAGCGGTTATCAGCACTTTTGCCCGGCGGTTCTGATCTGCGTCTGTCCGGCGACGGCAGTTCGGTCGACGGGACGCCACAGTTCGATGGTAAGGTGGAGCTGGCCTCTAATAATATGCGCGGCCTGTTGGGCTGGCTCGACGCCAATCCAACGTCTATTCCTGCCGGGCGATTGGCCAATTTGGTTCTGACGTCCAACTTCAATATCACCCAACAGCAGGCCCAGATCAGCAATATGAACCTGCGCCTGGACGGCACCACGGTTGAAGGGGCGGCGACGGTCCTGCTTCAGGCCCGGCCATCGTTCGGTCTGGCATTGAACATTGATCGCATTAATCTGGATGGCTACCTGCCAACTAAATCCGATGTGGCCAAATCTTCGGCATCCAAAGAAGACGCAGCCAAGGTGAAGGAAAAAACGGGGGCTGGGACGGCCCCGAAGGTTGGCCCGCTGGCACTGCTGGATCAATTCGACGCCAATATTGTCCTGAATATTGGCGACCTGACGTATAACGCCGCCCCGATCCGGGGGGTGTCTGTGGAACTTGGTTTGGCAGCAGGAATACTGGCGGTGCGCCGGGCCGCCGTTCGGGACCTTGCGGGTGCGCGTCTTACGTTCAGCGGCGGGGCGAAAAATTTTTCCGGCAACGCCAAGGGCAAGGGCAAACTTCGCGTCAGGGCCAAATATGTTGATGGCCTGGCCCGGTTGGCGGGCATCGAATTACCGGTGCCGCCCAAACGCCTGAGGGGCCTAACCTTGGACGGTACGGTGAGCGGTGATATGGCGCGCCTGAATTTTGATCTCACTACATCTCTCTCAGGATTACGCGGCACGGCAAATGGCCAATTATATAATTTGGCTGGGCCCACGTCTGTGTCCGCGTCTGTGCCGGCGTCTGGGCCCGCGTCCGTGCCGATGTCTGTCGATCTGAACCTGGCCTTGGGCCACGGCAGTCTGGCCGGTTTGTCCCGAACCTTTGAATTGGGCATCAAACCCTTGCCCCGCGCCGATACAAAGTTGTCGTTGCAGGGTAAGGTAAAGGGAAAGTTCGATGCCTTGGCCGTGGATCTGACAGCCGCCCTGGCCGGTGGTGAGATCCAGGTAAAGGGGCGGATCGACAAGCCGGATAGCATAGGCACGGGGGTGAAAATTGATGTAGCGGCGACGGCGGCCCATAAAGATTTGACCGCCTTGCTTGCCGCTTTGGGTCAGAAATTCGGTGGTAGCCAGAACCCTGGCGCAGTGTCATTGGCGGCTAATGTTGAAAGCTCTGGTGATCAATTCAATTTGAGCAGCCTTAAAGGTAATATCGGCACCATTACCTTGGGCGGTACGGGCAGCATCCGGCTGGACGGGCCGCGCCCTATGGTGACGGCGGACCTGCAGGTCGGCGATGTGGTGCTGGATCATTTCCTCAATGGTCGTGGTGGCAATGGCGGCAATGGCCGCAATGGCCGCGAGACCAGCCGCCGCAATGGGGGCGGGGCGGCTGCCGGCTCACGTCGTCATGGTGATGAACGTTGGTCCCGTGATGCCATTGATCTAAGTGGGCTGCAGACCATGGATGCAAAGATCAGCCTGACCGGCAAACGCTTGGTCTTTCAACGCTACCCCTTTGAAGAACCCCGCCTGCATCTGACCATTAATGACGGCGTGATGCGGATTGAGGAATTGTCGGGCCGCCTGTTCAAAGGCAATGTGGGGCTGCGGGCCACCTTGAATTCCCGTCCTGTGCCGGGCCTGGGTTTGTCCGTGCAATTGCAGGGGGCTGACATCAATCAGGCCATGCGCACGGCGTTGGAGATGGACCAGGTTACAGGCCGGTTGGATTTTTCCGGCCAGTTTCAAACCGTCGGCTCCTCCCAATGGGATTTGGTCAACGCCTTGTCCGGCCAGGCCAAGGTGCATGCGGAAAACGGCGTGATCCGTGGCTTTGATATGAAAAACTTCTCCCAACGCCTGGGCAAACTCAACAATACGCCTGACTTTCTCAATCTGGCCCAGCGGGCATTTTCAGGGGGAGAGACGCGCTATCAAAGCGTAGACGGTAATTGGCAGATCAAAAACGGCGTCGCACGGACGGATGATATGCTGGCCAGCTTGGATGCTGCGCGCGCCACTGTAAAAGGTGCCGTCAACCTACCCGAATGGCACATGGATTTGCGGGCTGTTCTGGCCCTGACCGAACATCGCGACGCACCTGATATGGGGGCTCATTTGTTCGGACCCCTGGATCAACCGCGCCACGATTTGAAGACGGCAAAGCTGGAACGTTGGCTGCTCGCTCGTCTGGGGCGGGAGCTGTTGGGCAGTAAAGGAAAGTCCGGCGATCTTGGCAAGCTTCTGGACGCGGTGACAGGCGGGGGCAGGGCATCGTCATCAAACGTTCCGCAGCCGTCAGGCGTGCAACCGTCCCGACCGCGGTCGGCGCAGCCTGCCGAACAACCCGCAGAAAAGGTGGATCCCGCCCAGCAACTTCTTCAAGGCCTGTTCAAAGCCCTGAAGAAGTAGTCGTCGCTGAAGCCCGGTGACTACTGAATGGGTGAGAAATCCGTCGGAGCCAAAATCTTGTTTGCCTGCTGTTTTAAGGCACCCAGGGGTCCGGTCTTGGCACGAAACGCCGCCCAGGCCGGATCTGCATCCATGGCCGCGCGGCGCTGTTCCCGATCACCCATGTTGTCATAGGCCCACATAAAGACGATCTGATTGATCGGGCCAATTTCTGTGGTGAAAAAGCCGACCAGGCGGCCCAGATGCTTTTCCTGCACCGGCAGGCCATGTTCTTTGTAGACGGCAATCCAGTCTTTCAGTTTGCCGGGATGAAAGTCGTAGGTGCGATGATCAATAATCATGAGTTGTCTCCAATTAGGGGTGATGTTTGCGCTGCTGCTTGCAGCCGTTTGAGAATGTAGACACGTAACGCGCGGCTTAACCCCGCGCTTCGTTGGGCGTCAATGTCGGCAATCAGATCAGTCATGGAACGGCCGTCGGCTGCCGCCATGGCGCGGAATTGATCCCAGAACGCCCGCTCCATGGAAATAGACGTTTGATGCCCGGCGATGCGAAAAGACCGCCGTAGCAGTTCCTCCTCATCGCCCGCTGCCAGAATTGGACCGGACATATTTATACGAGCCTACTTGGGCCCGAGCATTTTCTTTGGCTGCACGAACTTATCGAAATCAGCCTCTGCTACCAGCTTTAGCTCAATCGAGGCTTCTTTCAGGCTTAGGCCGTTTACATGGGCATGTTTGGCAATCTTCGTTGCGTTGTCATAGCCGATGTGCGGTGCCAGGGCGGTGACCAGCATCAGGGATTGCGCCATCAAATCGGCGATCCGGCTTTCGTTGGCCTTGATCCCAACCACGCAATTATCGGTGAAGCTGTTAGAGGCATCTCCCAACAGTTGGATGGATTGCAGCAGGGAATAGATCATCACCGGTTTGAAGACGTTCAGCTCCATATGCCCATTGGCACCGGCCACTGTGACAGTGGTGTGGTTGCCGAACACCTGGGCGCAGACCATGGTCATGGCCTCACATTGGGTTGGGTTGACCTTGCCCGGCATGATGGAGGAACCCGGCTCGTTCTCCGGCAGGCTTAATTCCCCCAGGCCCGAACGTGGGCCGGAACCTAACAGGCGAATGTCAGAGGCGATTTTCATCAGGCTGACGGCCAGGGTGTTCATGGCGCCCGATGCCTCCACCACCGCATCATGGGCAGCCAGGGACTCAAACTTGTTCTCAGCCGTTTTGAACGGCTGGCCGGTGATCTTGGCGATGTGGGCTGCGACCCGCTTATCGAACCCAACCGGTGCATTCAGCCCGGTGCCCACGGCAGTGCCGCCCTGGGCCAGACGATAAAGCCGGGGCAGGGTGTCCTTGACCCGGGAGACGCCATACTTGATCTGCGTGGCGTAGCCGGAAAATTCCTGACCTAAAGTCAGCGGCGTCGCGTCCTGTAGATGGGTGCGCCCGATCTTGATGATGCGATTGAATTCTTTTGATTTCGCCTCCAACGCCTTTTGCAAATGTTGCAGGGCGGGGATCAACAGCTGATCGATCTGGGCCACAGCTGCCACATGCATCACTGTTGGAAAGGTGTCGTTGGACGATTGGCTCATATTGCAATGATCGTTGGGGTGCACGGGTGATTTGCTGCCCATGGTGCCGCCCAGGATCTCAATGGCCCGGTTGGAAATAACCTCGTTCGCATTCATGTTGCTTTGGGTGCCGGAGCCTGTCTGCCAGACCACCAGGGGAAAATGATCATCCAGCTTTCCGGCCGCGACCTCCTTAGCGGCGCGAACAATGGCCCGGCCCCGCTTCTTGTCCAAGGTGCCCAGATCCATGTTGGCCTCTGCCGCGGCCTGTTTGACGACGCCAAAGGCATGCACCGCCGGGATCGGCATTTTTTCCCAGCCGATTTTAAAGTTTTGCCGTGAACGCTGTGTTTGTGCGCCCCAATAACGATCGGTCGGCACTTTAAGGGGGCCAAAACTGTCCGTTTCGGTCCGGGTTTCGGTGCGGGTCTTGATGTTGTCTTTGCTCATTGGCCCGAAAGCCTCCATCATTAGAAGTTAAAGTTGGCGTTTGCAGATCAGTTCTTTCACAGACTGGCACAGGAATAGCACGCATGAATGTTTTATTGAACGGTGCCATAGCACGGCGCGGCATGAAAATTCTTTCAGAACGCTTTGGCGACCGTATCAGCCTGCGTCACATGACAGACGAAGACAGCCAAGCGGTGCGGGTTGAGAACCTGGCGTGGGCGGAATTCATGGTCTCTGTCGATTATGGTGTTCACATGCCCCCCGCCCCAAACCTGGCCCTGTTGCAGGTCCCGGCTTCGGGCCTGGATGCGGTCGATGTTGATACATTGCCGCCCCAAACGACAGTCTGCAATGTTTATGAACATGAAGTGGCCATCGCCGAATATACCTTCAACGGTATGTTGGAGTGGGTGGTCGGCTTGGCCCGGCGCAATGCCGCCTTTAAGGGCGGTGATTGGACCGGCACGCCATCGACGGGCGGGGAAACGCGGGGCGAATTGGCAGGCATGACGCTGGGCTGTCTTGGCTATGGCAATATTGGCCGGGCCATTGCTAAACGGGCAAAGGCGTTCGATATGAAGGTCATGGCCCTGACCCGCTCGCCGCGCGCCTTGGACCCGGAACCTGATTTCATGGGCGGCTATGACGATCTGCGCCAGGTCCTCAGTGAAGCGGATTTTTTCGTCATCTGCTGTCCCTTGACCGACGATACCCGGGGGATGATCGGTGCAGGGGAGTTGGCCGCAATGCAATCATCTGCTGTGATCATCAACGTCGCGCGGGGTCATATCGCCGATGAAGACGCTTTGTACAATGCGTTGCGTGATGGTACCGTTGCGGGTGGCATATTGGATACCTGGTATCATTATCCCAGCGCGGCTGAACCTGACATCCGCCCCTCGCGCCAGCCTTTTCATGAGCTGGAAAATGTTTTAATGACGCCACATATTTCCGGCTGGTCGGAAGGCCAGCAAATCCGTCGCTGGGACAAGACCGGCGACAATTTAGAAGCCTTATTGACGGGCAGTGATCTGATCAACGTCATCTGGCTCGGAAAATAGATACGTAAATAGACACGTAAGCAGAACAGGAAGCGATCGATGCAAGACGCCTATGAAACCCTTTTATTGGACCGCCCGCAGGAGCACGTCCTCCAAGTCACCATAAACCGGCCCGAGCGGCGCAATGCCATGAACACCCAAGTCGGCCGCGATCTGTTGGACCTGTTCACCTCGTTGTTGTTGGACCCTGCTGATAATCGCGCGGTGATCCTGACCGGTGCCGGTGATCAGGCCTTTTGCGCCGGTGGTGATCTGAAAGAGCGGGATGGCATGACGGACGAGACCTGGCGTCTGCAACATGCCATTTTTGAGCAGGCGATTTATAACCTCATGGATTGCCCGGTGCCGGTTATCGCCGCCGTGAATGGCTCTGCCTTTGGCGGCGGTTGTGAAATCGCCCTGGCGGCGGATTTTATCTATGCCTCAACCAATGCCAAATTTGCGGTGCCGGAGATTACCCTGGGTATCATCCCGGGCTGTGGCGGCACACAGAACCTGCCGCGCGCTGCAGGCTCCCGCCGGGCCAAAGAGATTTTGTTTACGGGCAGTCCTTTCACGGCCCAGGAAGGCTTGGAATGGGGTATTGTCAACAAGGTGGTGGCGCCCGACGAATTGCTGCCCGAAACCCTGAAAGTCGCCGCCCGCATGGCTGGCAACGGCCCCCTGGCCCTGCGTCAGGCCAAACGTTCGGTGAACTTGGGTATGGGCACGGATTTGAATACCGCCCTGGGTATTGAGGTGGAGGCCTATAACAGATTGGTTCCTACTGAAGACCGCCGCGAAGGTGTTTTGGCATTCAACGAAAAACGCAAAGCGCGCTTCGTAGGCCGCTAAGACAGAATTTTTTGAAGGAGTAGTTCGATGAGTAATGATGCAGATCTGACCATGTTGGAATTGGG
>JAPKBD010000254.1 GCA_028824965.1 Alphaproteobacteria bacterium
ATTAACGATACTCGCAGCTATGGTTATTATGTGCAATGGCAATTCATAGTTAACGCTATGCATTAACTATCTAAAATATCTTGTCATTTCTTTACGACGAAGTAGTGCCCCCCCCAATACTTAGGACCCGATCAACTCCCGCAATTCCCGGCGCAGGACCTTACCCACGGGAGATTTCGGTATGTCATCAACGAACCTAATCTGTTTGGGCACTTTGTAGTTGGTCAACCCCGCACGGCAGGCCTCGGTCACCGCTTCTTCCGTCAGATCATTGTTTTTGACGATAAAGGCCATAGTGGCCTCAGATGTTTTTTCGTCCGGCACGCCGATCACACCCACTTCCACCACGCCGGGGATCTTGGCGATCACATCCTCAATCTCGTTCGGGGAAACATTGAAGCCGGAGACCAGGATCATATCCTTCTTGCGATCAACGATTTCCAAAAATCCGTCTTCATCCATCACGGCAATATCGCCGGAATGCAGCCAGCCATCTGTGATTGCCTCTGCCGTTGCTTCCGGTCGCCCGAAATAGCCTTTCATGATGGTGGGCCCTTTGAATAATAGCTCGCCGGGAGATCCGATGGGTTGTTCAATCCCGTCATCATCAATGATTTTCACATCCAATCCCGGCACCGGAATGCCAACGGAGCCGAGGCGATTATCACCGATCGGGTTCAGGCTCATCACGCCACAACATTCCGTCATGCCATAGCCCTGATAGATCTCAATATCCGTGGCATCCTGCCAACGCTGGGCCACACCCGTTTGTTGCGCCGCCCCGCCAGAGCCGCAAAAGCGAATGGATTTAAACAGATCTTTGTTAAACCAAGGCTGCTCCATCAGGGCGGCAAACAACGTGTTGATGCCGGTAAAGATGGTGACGTCAAATTTCTCAAACGCCGATTGCAGGTTTGAAGGTGGCCTGGGTGATGGGACCAGGACCAGATGATCACCCGTACCGAACCCGACCACAAAAATAAGGGCAAAAGCGGTAATGTGATAAAGCGGCAGGATCACCAACGTGGTATCGCCTGCAGGTAAACGGATGCCCCCGATCAAGGTATTGGCCTGATGGGCGTTGGCCAGGATGCTTTGATGGCTTAATTCAGCCCCCTTGCTGCGTCCCGTGGTACCGGAGGTGTATTGAAACAGCGCTGTATCTGTGCCTTGCAAACCTTCGGTATAAGATGCCACATCACCGCCCTTTCGCGCCTTGGAACCTAGCTCAAGCGCATCCGCAAACTTCGTATGGGCATGGTTCAGGTCGGGGATGACTTTTTTCACACGCTTGAGAACAAAGCCAATGATCAGCTTTTTCAAGGCGGGAAAAAATTCCAGCAACGAAATTGTCACAACATTGCGTACACCTGTCTTGGCGACGACCTCATCAACTTTGTCACCGAACAAATCAATGATCACCAGCACCTTGGCTTTGGAATCGTTGAGTTGGTGTTCCAGTTCAGGTGCTGTGTAAAGAGGATTGATATTGGTACAGACTGCACCCGCCAAAAACGCACCGCACGATGCAATAGTGAAATCAATACAATTGGGCGTCATGATCGCCACCGTCTCACCCCGTTGCAAACCAGCGGTTTCGCGCAGATAGGCGGCGAAGTCATTTGCATAGCTTAACAGCTCTTGATAGGTGATGGTTGCCATCGCGCCGTTCGGCAAAATCGTTGTCGCAGCGGAACGATTGGCAAATTTTGCCCCGGCGACACTTATCATTTCAGGAATGGTGCCATAGGGCATGGTGCCCACATCAAAATCCTTGGCTTCTTGTGGGTAGTATTTTTCCCAGGGTCGCGACATTTGTTCGCCTCCATGCCCATTGTTCTGTTCTTATTAAGCAAACCGTATCGCGTATTGCGTCGTAAAACAATTATCCCGATGACCCATCAATTGCTAAGCTGGTGGCAATCAATTCGGACCCTCCAATTAACGGTATAAATTATGAAAATTACTGGCTGTGAAACCCTGCATTGCGGTGCGGGCTGGCGCAATTTCTCCTTCCTGAAACTGCAAACCGACGACGGTATTACGGGCATCTCGGAATACAACGAAAGCTATGGCTCTAAGGGGCTGACCGGGGTGATTGAGGCATTGGTCGAAACCCAGATTGGCCAGAACCCTTGTAATCACGAGGCGATCTCCCAACAGCTATACGCCATGACCCGGCAGGCACCGGGCGGCATCAATCAACAGGCCATGGCAGCGATCGAAAATGCCATGATGGATATTAAGGGCAAGGCCCTGGGCGTACCCGTTTATGATCTGTTGGGCGGCGCAGTGCGGGATAAAATGCAGCTTTATTGGTCCCATTGCGGCAGCTATCTGCGCAACCCAAAAGCGGCAGAAATCATGGGCCTGGATATGGTCAATAACCTTGATGACGTGGTTGCCCTGGGTGCCCGTGTAAAGGCCAGCGGCTACAAGGGACTGAAAACCAATATTTTTATGTTTGGGGAGGAGCCGGGAATGTACATGCCCGGATTTGGTCGCGGGCCTGGCTCTCCAGAACTAAACGTCGAAAAATCAGTGATCCGAAACCTGCGCGCTCAGCTGGAAGCCTTCCGTGAAGGTGCAGGCCCCGATATGGGCATTCACCTGGACATCAACTTCAACTGCAAGACCGAAGGTTATTTGCAGATAACCCGCGCTCTGGATGATCTGGGCCTGACCTGGTTCGAGATTGACCTGTTTGACCCGGAGGCATTGCGCCATATCCGCAATTCCGTTTCCACGCCCATAGCGTCGTGTGAAAGCCTGTTCCGCCTGCGGGAATTCCGCCCCTTTTTCGAGAACCATTCAATGGATGTGGCGATCATTGATCTACCCTGGAACGGTATCTTCCATTCCATGAAGATCGCCGCCATGGCAGAGGCCTACGAAATCAACGTGGCACCACACAATTTCTATGGTCACCTGTCATCGATCATGAGCGCACACATGTGCGCCGCCGTGCCGAACTTCCGCATTATGGAGATCGATGTGGACGATGTGCCCTGGAAGGACGACATCGTCACCTACGTGCCCGAGATTGAAGACGGCTATCTGAAGCTGCCCAAAGGTCCCGGCTGGGGCACGGAATTGAACGAAGACGTCATCCGCGCCCATCCACCTATTTAGATTAGGACTGAAAAATGAAGTTTGTTATTTTGGGTGCCGGTGCCCTGGGGACCATTATTGCCGCTTATCTGGCCCGATCCGGTGAGGACGTCACCCTGATTGCACGGGGGGCACGGGCCAAGGATCTGGTCGCCCATGGCGTCACGGTCACCGGCCTGGACGACTTCACCACTGCGGTAGAGATTGCGGATGACCCCGCATTGGTGACCAGCGCGGATGTATTGATCCTTGCCGTCAAAACCTACGACACCGCTGCCGCCATTGCCTCGGTGAGCCATATGGCTGTGGGCAGCGTCTTCTCAATCCAAAACGGCGTCATGAAGAACGATCAATTGGCAGCCGACTTTGGACAGGACCGCGTGCTGGGTTCGATCTGCATGATTGGCGGCGCAATTCTGCCAGACGGCAGGGCCAACTACATCATGGGCAACGCCACACTGATCGGTGAATTGTCAGGTGATGCCAGCGCCCGGACGGATGATATCGTGCGCTGTTTTACGGGCGCTAAATTGAACTCAGCCGTCGCCGATAATATCTTAAGCGAGGAATGGACCAAGTTCGTTGGCTGGCTGGGCCTGTCCGCATTGGCGGTCCTGACCCGACAGGAAACCTGGAAGTTTCTGGCCGATGAAAATAGCGCACGTATCGCCGCAAGGATCGTCCGCGAAGCCGCGCAATTGCCCCAGCATCTGGGCATTCCCCTGAAAGCAGGCGGCGCCTTCAGCCTGGATATCATCACCACCATAGGCGAAGAGGGTGCCACCGCGCTGTTGGTGGAGCGCGGCGAGGCACAACGCGCCATAGCACCGGATTTTCGCCAATCCATGTTGCAGGACGTGGACAAGGGCAAACAGTTCGAGGTGGAAGAAACCTTTGGCTATATCGTGCAACAGGCCAAAACACACGGTCTGGCCGTACCCACCATCGAAACCTGTTACGGTATTCTGGCCGGCCTAAACCGCATTCAGGGCTGAAAGAGCCTCAACCGGTCAGAATAATTGAGACGATCGCAGCTAAGATCAGGGCAATGCCGGCCATCTCCATACGCGAAGTCTTTTCTTTGAAGATGAAGATTGAGGCCAAGAAGGTGAAGATTAGTTCGATCTGACCCACCGCGCGCACATAAGCTGCGTTTTGCAAGGTGAAGGCGGTGAACCAGCCGACAGAGCCCATGAAACCGGCAATGCCCACGGCCGAGGCTGGTTTCCAGTGACGGAACACCAACCTGATCTGCCCCGGCTCCCGCCACAGCAGATAGACACCTAAAATGATCGTCTGCATGGTCAGGGCTATGGCAAGGGAGAACGAAGCGGCCATCATCACTTCTGTGTTTTCCAGTGACAGGGCTGCGCCACGGAAAAACACCACAGAGGAGCCCAGGAACGCGCCGCAAACTAGCCCCACGACTGTAGATTTCTCAAACAGCGACGTGACCAGGTTTCGCCACGTGATGGAGGACTGCGCCATGGACAACACGATCACACCGATTAAGCCCACGCCAATGGCAGCGGAGCCTGCCAGGCTGACCTCGTCTCCAAGCAGGATCAGTCCCAAAATTGCGATTTGCAGGATCTCGGTCTTTGAGAAGGTAGTCCCGACCGTGAAATTGCGCAGGGAAAACAGATACAGCAAGACGAACGTAAACAGGATCTGCGACAAACTGCCCAACAGGCAATAAACCAGGAACGTTGTATTGACCTGAGGGATGGGATAACCGCCGTAATGATGCACCCCCCATAAGTAAATCAACGCCAGGGGAAAGGCGTAAAGGAATCGCACATAAGACGCACCGCCGGTTGAGAGCCGCCCCTTGATATGTTTTTGCAGCACAGACCGCAGGTTCTGCATGAAGGCTGCAAAAATCGTAATCGGGATCCAGTAGGAAAGCACCAGCCGCCCTCAATCAATCATTCAATGGGGATCAAGGCAGCCGCCACGTCGCGGCTTTCACTAAGCAGGACATTATAGGTACGACACGCGGCTCCTGTCCCCATGGCCTCAATGACCACGCCCCAGGCGCGCACCTCGGCGCGTAATTTGGCTGGGATCAGAACCATTTTCTCACCACACCCGATCAGCAAGACACCCACAGGTTCGTCGGCATCGCGAATGGGGATCAGGCTCTCGGCGGTCAAATCCTGGATAGATTGCACTGACCAAGGCAACGTCTGTCCCGGCAGGACCAGGACAGGGCCCTTGTGACGGGTGCCGGAAATACGGAAACCACCGTCGCCATAGCCCAGGATCAGCTGTCTGTCGGCGGCAACGGGGGGCGTTATATCCATAATTGTCGGCAGCGCGCCTAGGTGCTGGGAAGCGCTGCATCCTTGTCGTCTTCACTTTTGCGATGACGGTCACCCAGGCCTAACACGATCAGCAACGGCGCAGCGATAAAGATCGACGAATATGTGCCGATAATAACGCCCCAGATCATGGCAAAGACAAATCCCTGGATTACCGCGCCGCCAAAGACAAACAGCACGATCAACGCCAACAAAGTGGTGACGGAGGTCATGGTGGTCCGCGACAAGGTATCGTTGATCGCCATGTTTAAAACCTGTGGCAAAGACATGGTCTTGTACTTGCGCAGGTTTTCCCGAACCCGGTCATAGACCACAACTGTATCATTGATGGAGTAGCCGACGATGGTCAATAAAGCCGCAATCGTGGACAGGTTAAACTCCATCTGCGTGACGGCGAACAAACCAACAGAAAGTGCCACGTCATGGATCAAGGCGACAACAGCGCCAACGCCGAAATGCCACTCAAACCGGAACCAGATGTAGATCAGCATCAAGACCACGGACAGGGCGATAGCGATGGCACCGGCCTCAATCAATTCGCCACTTACTTTCGGGCCGACGAATTCCGTGCGTCGGTAATCCAGCCCATCACCTAATCCGGCCCGGACCTTCTCCACCGCCTTTTGCTGGGCCGTGGCATCACCGGGCTGTTTTTCAATCCGGATAAGGATCGTGTCGGGGGCGCCAAATTCCTGCAAAGATACTTCACCCAGGCCCAAACTGCCAAGGCGGCTGCGCATGTCGCCAAGGTTTGCCGGACCTTCTGTT
>JAPKBD010000255.1 GCA_028824965.1 Alphaproteobacteria bacterium
GCCATAACCTAATTGGTTTGACCCGGCCCGAATTGGTTGAAGCTATGGCCAACTTGGAGGTGCCGGAGCGTCAACGCAAAATGCGGGTGCAACAGCTGTGGCGCTGGTTTTACAATCGCGGCGTATCTTCGTTTGACGAGATGAGCGACCTGGGCAAAGACCTGCGTCAACGCCTGAACGAGAACCATTCCATTGCGCGGCCCGCCATTACCACCCGGCTGGATTCCACGGACGGTACAATTAAATGGCTGTTGCGCCTGGTCGACGGCAACGAAATTGAAATGGTCTATATCCCGGACTCAGGCCCGGATACGGACCACGGTGCCTTGTGCATGTCCTCCCAAGTGGGCTGCACCCTAAATTGTGATTTCTGCCATACGGGCACCATGCCCCTGGTCCGCAATCTAACGGCAGAAGAAATATTGGGGCAGTTCATGCTGGCCCGGGATTGCCTGAACGATTGGTCGCTGACCGAAGGCCCACGCGAAAATGCCCGGGTCATATCGACCATTGTTATGATGGGTATGGGCGAACCCTTATTGAACTACGACAATGTCGCCAAGGCCCTGAATATCGTCATGGACGGGGAAGGTATCGCCCTGTCGCGCCGGGGCATCACCCTGTCCACAGCGGGCCTGGTGCCGGCGATGGAACGTTGCGGGCGGGAGCTGCGGGTCAATCTGGCGGTATCTTTACATGCGGTAAACGACGAGGTGCGGGACAAATTAGTGCCCCTGAACCGCCGGCACCCCATTAAGGAATTGATCCAGGCCTGTCACGATTATCCCTCCGCCAACAACGCCCGGCGCATAACGTTCGAATACGTCATGTTGCAAGAGATCAATGACAGCCTGGAAGATGCCCACGAACTTGTCCGCCTGCTGAAAGGTCTGCCGGCAAAGATCAATTTGATCCCGTTTAATCCCTGGCCCGGTTCATCCTATGAATGCAGTTCCAACAACCGCATTCACCGCTTTGCCAAGATATTGAACGATGCGGGCTTTTCCGCCCCCATCCGCACCCCGCGGGGCCGTGATATCATGGCTGCCTGCGGTCAATTGAAGTCCGCCAGCGAAAAGACAAAACGCAGCGAAAGAGTTTAGCGTGGAACGTCTGACGCTTTGAGGGCCTAAGGTGTAAGGTGCCTAACGGGTGATGCCTGCTGTGCGAAAAATCTGAACAATCTGGTTGCGGCGGCTTTCCGTGGCCCGCTCAAGGGCCGTGCGGCCTGTGAAATCTGTCAAGGAGGGGTCCGCACCGCGCGCCAACAATTCGACGACTGCGAATTCGCTGCCTTTCTCTGCCGCCCGCATGAGCGGGGTTTCCCCGTGCTTGTTGCTATGATTGATGTTGGCATCCGCATCCAGCAACGTGGCCACAATTTCGTCACGATCATTCAAGGCCGCAAATGTCAGGGCTGTGTTGCCCTCATCCTCCACCAAATCAACGATGGCACCGCGGGACAATAATAATTCAACAATGTCGATAGCACCCAACCCGGCCGCTATTATCAACACCGTATATCGATTATCGCCCCGAACATTCACCGAAGCACCGCCCAAAATGGCCTTTTGCACATCAGCAAAATTACCCCGCGCCACCGCTTCGACAAGCGGATCCGGCCCCAGAAGTTGGGCCTGGGCGGTCTGCGGGGTTTGGGGCAGCAGTAGCGCGCATGCCAACAGCGCTATCTGCAGCGGTAATCTAATATTTTGCAAAATCATCAATGCTTACTCTGCTAACTTTGTGCCCCGACGTTGAACTGGGTCGTTGAACTTGGACGTTGAACTTCGACGGCGGACGTCAATGTGCTAGATTGACCTTATGAGTGGTAAAAGAAACATGTTCGCGGCCCTGTTCGCAACACTAATTATGCTTGGGATCGCCCAAGTCCATGCTGATGGCCAGACTGGCGGTCGGGCTGGCGGCCAAACTGGCGAACAGGCTGGCGAACAGGCCGAAGGCGTCTTTCTTGCGGGCGTCACAGATCTGCCTTTGATGGCGGGCCTGCAGGAACAGACCGAGCAAACATTGATTTTTGACAAGCCCAATGGCCGGATCATTCAGGCCGTCGCCACGGCAGAGACGGGCACGGGGGCGGGCAAAGGGGCGGGCGGGATCGACCGTGACGCAGTCTGGCAATTTTATGATGGGACATTGCCGCAATTAGGCTGGCGACGCATACGGGGCGGCAGTTTCGTCAGGGATGGTGAAAAATTGTCCATTCGTGTGGAAAAAAACCAGAAAATACTCACCGTTCGCTTTGCTATTACGCCGGGAAACGAGTAGGACGGCCCCCTAAATAACAGGCGTATCGTTTACCGTCGTTTACATGGGTAGGAGATTAATCATGGCATACGAAAATATTCTGGTGGAGACCAAGGGCGCAGGCGGCGGCATCGGCATGATCACCCTGGATCGGCCCGAGGCGCTGAACGCCTTGAACGCTGCTTTGATTACAGACCTGGGCCACGCCTTGGACGCCTTTGAAGCAGACGAAAATATCGGCTGCATTATTTTGACCGGCAGCACCAAGGCCTTTGCCGCCGGTGCGGATATTTCTGAGATGGCGCCAAAGTCGTTCATGGACGCCTATCGGGAAGATTTCATCACCGCCGGGTGGGAGCGGGTCAGCCAATGTCGCAAACCAGTCATTGCCGCTGTCGCTGGCTTTGCCCTGGGTGGTGGTTGTGAAATGGCCATGATGTGCGACATAATCATCGCCGCCGATAATGCAAAATTCGGCCAGCCGGAGATTAACCTTGGCGTCATACCCGGTGCCGGTGGCACCCAGCGCCTCACCCGCTTTGTGGGTAAATCAAAGGCGATGGAGATGATTTTGACCGGCCGCATGATGTCGGCAGAGGAAGCGGAGCGCGCAGGCCTGGCCAGCCGTGTTGTCCCGGTGGACGATCTGCTGGATGAAGCCATCGCGGTGGCAGAGAAAATCTGCAAATTGTCGCAGCCCATGACGATGATTGCTAAGGAATGCGTCAACCGGGCCTATGAAACCACCCTTGCCGAGGGCGTCCGATTCGAGAGGCGAATGTTCCATTCCACTTTCTCCACCGAAGATAAGGCCGAGGGCATGGCAGCCTTTCTTGAGAAGCGGACTGCCCACTTCAAACACCGCTAGAGCAATTTTCAATTGCTCTTTTCTTAAGCGTCCGAGCATGTTTAAAGGCATGCTCTAGGGCGGTGTTGAGGCGGTCGCAGGTCGTTCTGGGGCGGTTCGTGCGCCGTGCGGTGAACGGTCGGGACTATGACAGTTTGCAGCCGGGGTCATGATTGCTTATGACTCGTTTTAGGATCAGGATGTGGTGCCCTGACGCAGGGTTTGCCGCATCAGATGCAGATGTGATTATTTTGTAGAGAGTTCGATCGGGGGAGGTCGCGGGGCACCATGAAGTTGCTTGCGGGAAATAGTAACAGGCCCTTGGCGGAAGCCATTGCCGCCTATCTGGAGACGCCGCTGACCAGCGCGGATGTGCGTCGTTTTGCCGATATGGAAGTGTTCGTGGAGATCCACGAAAATGTACGGGGTGAAGATGTTTTCATCATCCAATCCACGTCCTCACCCTCCAATGATAACTTGATGGAATTGCTGGTCTGCATTGACGCCCTGCGCCGTGCGTCAGCCCGTCGCATTACGGCTGTATTGCCCTATTTCGGCTATGCCCGCCAGGATCGGAAGCCGGGGCCACGAACGCCGATATCTGCTAAATTGGTGGCCAATCTGATCGCCACAGCAGGTGCGAACCGGGTCTTGACCATGGATTTGCATGCCGGCCAAATTCAGGGCTTTTTCGACATACCGAC
This sequence comes from Alphaproteobacteria bacterium, assembly GCA_028824965.1. GTDB lineage: Bacteria > Pseudomonadota > Alphaproteobacteria. The sequence goes on from JAPKBD010000255.1 coordinate 3,820, forward strand.
CGACAACTTGTTTGCCGGCCCGGTCTTCACCCGCGAGATTGCGGCCAAATACGGCGATGAAAAACTGGTCATGGTGTCACCCGATGTGGGCGGTGTTGTCCGTACACGAGCCCTGGCCAAACGCCTTGATGCGGATTTGGCCATCGTCGATAAACGGCGTGAAAAGGCCGGCATGTCTGAAGTGATGAACATTATTGGTGATGTGGAGGGTCGTACATGCGTTTTGGTCGATGACATTGTCGATAGCGCCGGGACCTTGTGCAACGCTGCGGAAGCCTTAATGAACGCCGGGGCGAAAGGGGTCTCCGCTTATGTAACCCACGGGGTCCTTTCGGGCGGCGCTGTAGCGCGGGTGACATCCTCGGCCTTGGAACATCTTTCGGTGACAGATTCGATTGCCGCCACAGATGCCATGCGCCATGCGCGAAATATAAAAACCATCCCAATTGCGAATTTATTGGGCGAAGCCATCCGCCGTATCAGCGAAGAGACCTCCGTGTCGTCCCTGTTTGAATAACGTCGCTGCCGAAAGAACAATCCCAGGCCTGGCCGATAGAGCATTTCCAAATAGGAAATGCTCTCACTTGTAAGATTAGAGCAATTTTTCCAATCACTTAGAATTGCCCAAGGCTTTTGGGCAATTCACACTGGATCGGAATTGCTCTAGTATCAGTTATCGTTTGAATATTTGCCACAATACAGCTATATGGGCGGCTTCCAATGGCACGTGCGGCCTTGGCGCCTGATTTTAGATACATTGATGAATTTATGACAGCACCCCTGGAGGCTGCAAATTCAGACCCGGGCGTTATAAGGCATTGGCACATGCTGATTTTTATCGGAGCGAATTAAGATGTCAGATAACGTGATTACAGTTGAACTAAGAGACCGGGTCGGCAAGGGGGCCGCCCGGGCGGCAAGACGTGCGGGTGTTATTCCGGGCGTCGTCTATGGAGACAAAAAGCCGCCCCAGCCGATTACGGTCGACCGCAAACAGATGGACAAATTGCTGCAAAATCCAGGGCTGTTTAACACCCTGTTTGAATTGCATGCGGGCGATAAGAAACAACAGGTCCTGCCCCGTGATGTACAGCTGGATGTGGTCACCGATGTGCCTTTGCATGTCGATTTCCTGCGCCTTTCGAACCGGACGGAGATTAGCATCAACGTCCCCGTGGTCTTCATCAATGAAGAAGAATCCGAGGCGCTGAAACAAGGTGCTGTGTTGAATATCGTGCGCCATCAGGTCGAAGTGCGGTGTTTGGCCAGTGCTATTCCGGCCTCGCTGGAGATTGATTTGGCGGGTACTCAGATCGGCGATTCCATTCACATCAGCGCCGTCGACCTGCCCAAGGGTGTCAAACCGACGATTACGGATCGTGACTTTACCATCGTCACCCTGGCCGCACCGACAATTCAGATGGTTGAGGAAGAAGTTGGCGAAGGCGAAGAAGTCGAAGGTGCCGAGGGCGAGGACGCTGCCGGCGAAGAAGCCGAAGGCGCCGACAGCTAGATACAGGGACTTTGCCACAGGGTGGTCAACACCCGAGCTGGCGATAGAACCTGGGAGCAATCACCATGTTGTTGTTGGTGGGGTTAGGCAATCCCGGAAACAAGTATGCCGACAATCGGCACAATATTGGTTTCATGGCGGTGGACGACATTGTCCGCCGCCATGGCTTTGCCCCTGAACGCCGTCGCTTTCAAGGATTGATCAGCGAAGGCAAATTGGGCGGACAAAAGGTCCTGGCCCTAAAACCACAAACGTTCATGAACGAATCCGGTCGCAGCGTCAGCGAAGCTGCGCGCTTTTTCAAGATCGACACCGACAATATCGTTGTCTTTCATGACGAATTGGACCTGGAGCCAGGCAAACTGCGGGTCAAAAAAGGCGGCGGGTTGGCCGGTCACAACGGCCTGAAAAGTCTGGCAGCCCACGTGGGCAAGGATTTTCGCCGCATCCGGCTGGGGATTGGCCATCCGGGCGACAAGGCCCGGGTCTTGAACCACGTCTTGCGGGACTTTCCCAAAGCCGACGATAAATGGCTGGATCCCCTGCTTGACGCAATGGCCGAGGCAGCGCCCCTGTTAGTGCGCAACGACGATGCGGCCTTTGCCTCAAAAATCGCCCTGATCCTGAAACCGCCAGTTCATAAACCGGCACCGAAGTCCAAAGTAGAGAACGATCAATCCACCACCTGATCATTCACTGCTTGATCGCCGACTAGATTGAGCCACCAGTGCATGATGGTAATAAGGTTGCCATAATCGTCCGTCCAAACCCGGCGGCCCGGGCGTGGGACAAGGCGACGCCATTTGCCACCTTCAAGAATAGGTTTCAAGTCCCTGCCCGTCCGCGCCATGGCGAC
>JAPKBD010000256.1 GCA_028824965.1 Alphaproteobacteria bacterium
GGAGACACTTTGCCTAAAGGAGAAAGGGCCCGCGGTTCAAAAGCGGGGGGCAATGAGGCCGCTGGATTTGCCCGCAGTTCTACAACTCCAACTTGGAAAACTGGAGCGGACAGGACCCGAAGGCTCTCAGTAAAATTTGTTGACGCAGCGAAGGGCACGACGCAGCGCATTAATTTGCCGGATGGCAAGAAGTTAAACGTCCAAATCCCTCCCGGCGTCAGGGATGGCCAACAGATCCGCTTGAAGGGTCAAGGCCATCCAGGTGCCGGCGGTGCCCCCGCAGGTGACACAATTTTGAATGTATCCGTGTTCCCTCATAATCAATTCAAGCTGGACAGCGACGATATTAGACTTGAGCTGGTAATATCGTTAGAAAATGCGGTGCCAGGTGCCAAAATTTCTGTGCCGACGATCGACGGCGTCGTAAACATGATCATGCCCAAGGACATCCGTTCCGGACAGATCATACGTTTACGCAGCAAGGGCGTGCTTCGCAAAGGTAATAGAGTGCGGGGCGATCAGCACGTGAAACTGAAGTTCATATAGCCTGATTAACCAATATTGAAACCGGAGCACTGATCTGGAAGTCGGTAGACGCCTGTGAGGCGTGGTCGAAGCAATACTAATATTGATTGGCAGCCCATACGATGGTCGATACCGGACTGCCGTCGTTGTGAAATTGCTCAGCGCAGTAATGAACGGTGATACCGGCTCGGCTGCATCTATATTCGTTGTAGGCGCTTTCATCGGCATTTTGAAATCGACCCCAGCGACTAACGTCATAGACCAAAATAACCTCAAACCCGGCATTTCCACTCTCGACGTCGTCGATGAGCTGTTGAAGCCCTTTTCGACCCTCTAAAGGCAACGGTTCCCAGCAACACCAATATCTCGCCGATTTGTTCCATGTATCGATCGGGCTCCGCTTCCTAGTCCAGTTTCCTAGTCCAGTTCCCTATGCCCGGCGCGCCGTTACCGCCCCGTCCATTTCGGCGGGCGCTTTTCGGCAAAAGCACGTGGACCTTCCAGGGTATCTTGGGAGTTTTCCCGGATTCTGTTGGCAGGGTAGGAGGTGTAATAGGCCTGCGGCAGGGGGTGGTCCAGGCCGCGCATAGTGGCTTCCTTGGTTGCCCGCACCGCCAGGGGTGAACAGCGAAGGATATCGTTGACCCAACCCTCCACCGTTTCATCCAATCTTTCCAGGGGCACGACTTCATTGACCAGGCCCAGCTCGTAAGCCCGTTGGGCGGACATATGCCGCCCCGTCAGCATGTAACCCATGGCTGGTTTCAGGCCGATTTGCCGGGGCAGACGATGAACGCCCGCAGACCCCGCGATCAGGCCACGGCGGGGTTCCGGCAGGCCAAACTCTGCATGATCGGCCGCGACAATAATATCGCAGGCCAGGGCTTGTTCCAGGCCGCCACCCAGGGCAAAGCCGTTGACGCGGGCGATGATGGGTTTTGGAAAATGCCAGCGTTCGATCAGGCTCGTGGTTTCGGCTGCCAGCTTTTGCCAATGGGCCCGTTGGGCATCATCCGCCTCCTGTTCCCGGGCCCGATGTTTCAGGTCCGCGCCGGCGGAAAAGGCACGCTCCCCCGCGCCCGTTATTACCGCCAGCCAGATATCGTCGTCCGTCTCCACCCGATCCCAATGCTGGGACAGCTCCCACCGCAGTTCCGGGTTCATGGAATTCATCGCTGCGGGCCGGTTCAATGTGATCCGGGCGACATGGTTGTCGACCTCGAATGTGGAGACGGTTTGGTGTTCGGCAGTCATGTCGTTCCTCCTATAACTAATTTTGTTCTAAACCGGCTTTTCGGCCCTGGTGGTGATGCGATATAGCTCCCGCTCGGCATCTTCGCCATGGTCGTGCACAGCATAATGCAGGGTACAGCGATTATCCCACATGACCACGTCGCCATCGCTCCAATGATGGCGATAGACCCGATGGGGTTGGAAAGAATGCTGATGCAGCCAATGCAGCAGGGGGAAGCTTTCCTCTTCCGTCATGTGTTCGAACCGGCGCGCTGTAATCGTGGGAGGACCAACAAATAGAGATTTTCGCCCCGTCTCCGGATGGGTGCGCACAACCGGGTGGCAGGACCGAAAATCCTCCACACGACCTGTCAGGCCCGCCAGACTGTCGCCGTTAAACTCGATCTTCAGGCCGCACAACATCTGTTGCATGCCCGATGACAGGGTTTCATAGGCCAGATATTGATTGCACCACATAGTATCGCCACCCACCGGCATATGAAGGGCGGAGAGGAGGTTGATCGAAGGTGGTTCAGGCAAAAACGGCGTGTCGGAGTGCCAGTTTTCCGTAACTGATTTTGACTTCCCCCGATTGAACAGCTTCGATACGCCGTGATGGCCTTCGATATATTCAAGAAAAGATGACGTTACGGGCTCTCCCCACAGCTTGGAAAAAGCCTCAAACCTGGCCACGGACAGATGCTGACCTGGGAAAACCAACATACAGTTCGCCAAAAAGGCGTCTCGGATGGCTGAAAACCGGCCGTCGTTTAGGTCCCCCAGTTCTCCCAGATCCCCCAGACTAATGCCCGTGACAGCCGCCCCGATTGACCCGCTTAAGGGCCGAACCTCTATCATTACGGTCGCATGGCGTGGCTGGATGGCCCTGTTTTACGCAAGGGTGCCGCCGTATTGGCGAAATCACACAGCAGGGTACGGGTCTCACGCGGGTCGACAATCTCCTCTATCCAGAAAGCCTCTGCTGAGCGGAACGGAGAACGCAATTTTTCCAATCTCTCCGTAATCTCCGCCAGTTCGACATCCTTATCGTCTGCTGCCGCAATATCTGCGGCGTAGGCAGCCTCGATCCCGCCTTCAAGCGGCAATGATCCCCAGCGGCCCGATGGCCAGGCATAGCGGGTGGAAAACCGATCACCCACCGTGTGGGCCGCGCCCGCAACACCAAACACATTGCGGATAATCACGGTGCACCAGGGCACGGTGGTTTGCCAAATGGCGCTCATAACACGCACGCCTTCCTTGATGACGCCGGATTGTTCTGCCTCCAGCCCGACCTGGAAGCCTGGGCAGTCGGACAAATTAACGATGGGCAGATGGAATGTTTCTGCCAGATCAACGAACTTTTCCACCTTGCGACAGGTATCCGCAGTCCAGCAGCCACCATAGGACATGGGGTTGGATGCCATGAGGGCCACCGGCCAGCCATCCAGGCGGGCGAAACCGGTAATGACCGACTTGCCGTATTCCTTGCCCATTTCAAAGAAAGACCCTTCATCAACCAGGGCATTAACGATGGGGCGCATCTTGTAAACTTTACGAATGTTCCTCGGGATGGCATCGATCAGCCATTCAACCCGGCGGTCGGGGTCGTCATCCTGGGCGCCACGGGGCGGTAACTCGTGCACCGATTGCGGCAGGTAAGACAGGAAACGTTTGGCGCATTCAAAGGCCTCCTCCTCCGTATCAACGGCGTGATCCACCGCGCCGGCGCCCAGCTGGATTTTATAGCCACCCAGTTCATTTTTCGTCAGGGCTTGCCCGATGCGATTGACGATGGGCGGGCCGGCCACAAACATCGCCGATTTATCTTTGATCATGACTGAATAGTGCGACGCCGCCAAATGCGCCGCACCCAGGCCCGCGACGGATCCCAGGCCCAACGCCACCCGGGGCACCACGCCCATGTTCGCCACAACCATTTCCCAGCCGGTTACACCCGGCACATTGGCCCGGCCCGTTGTCTCAATGGTCTTGACGGAACCGCCGCCACCCGATCCTTCGACCAAACGCACCAGGGGAATTTCCAATGCATTCGCCATGGCCTCGCACGTCAGATGCTTGCCCTTGATCGTCGCATCCGCAGAGCCGCCGCGAACCGTGAAATCATCACCGCATATAACCACCTGGCGGCCATTCATGCGGGCCTTGCCAAAGACGAAGTTGGAGGGGACTAAATCCTCCAGGTCGTTCTTGCCGTCATAGACGGCCATGCCGGCAATTTTACCCAATTCCCGGAACGAGCCTTCATCGACGATCAATTCGATCCGTTCGCGAACCGTATAGCGACCGCCATCCTTTTGCCGCTGGACGCGCATTTCTCCACCCAGCTTTTCGGCAAATTCGCCCCGTCGTTTCAACTCATCAAGTTCCGGCTGCCAGGTCATGGGCAGTTACCTCCATTTAATCATCTGTGATTTTTGTCTGTGGTTTGGCCTCAGGGTACCAGTTCGTGGCCCCGTCTTGAATTGTAAATTTTGAAACGGTGGCTTTACTACTGCGCCAGCGTCTAAACCAGGAAGGCTTCGTGGTGCGTCAGTTCCCGGAAATCGTCCCGGCCACCGAAGGACCACAAGATCCAGCCCAGATGATAAGACCAGCACTCATGGGTCAACCCGAAGGGCGCGCTTGATGCTGTCTTCATGCCCGCGCCATTCACTGTAATGCAGCAGGGCCAGGCTCATATATGTCATGGTGGCAAAAGATGAAAACCGCCGCCGATACCCTTGGACATTGTTAAAAAACAGACCGCTTTGTGGGCAGTCAAAGTGCGTCATGATGAAGCTATGCAGACGTTCGGCCCGGTTCGACCACGGGCGTGTTTCAAGGCGCGCCTGGGCGATACAGCCCGACAACAACATGGCGGTGTCCTGGGCTGTGAATGTCTGCCAGCGGGTCTCATCTTCCAGCAAGGCATCGACTGCCGCATGACATGGACCCGGCAAAGGCAGTTGCAATTCCGCGCCCGCCCAAAGCGCCATACCAAATGTATAGGGCGGTACCGACCGCCCGGTCACCTGCGGCAATGCCCCGGCCGCCTTCTCAAATATCCCGGGAATATCATAGGCAAGGGCCGCGTCATAATTGGAATTGTTGGTCAGCTGCGAAAATCCCAACAGCACATTCAATGTGTTAAACGCATCATGGTTATGCTGTGACCGATTGCCTGCCGATTGTTCATCGAGGCTATAGCTGTATGAAAATAAACCCTGGCCCTGACCGTCGGGCATCCAGCAATTGGCTAGCCCACGCAAAGCGAAGTCGATTAGGGGTGCGGTGTCGGTACAGGTTTCCCGATCAGATATTGTCATCGTATCCGACACTACATTTCATATATTGCGAAACCATTGTTCGCTACGATAGATGCAGGCCTTGAAATCTGGCAAGAGACAATATCGCTTCTGCCAATAGGATGAATTTATCTCCTGCCTGATATCGAATTGAAACATGACTGAAATTATTTTGAATGAGGACGAGCTGGCCGTCATTGCCAATGCCAAGGATTTCGCTGCGGGTTATGTCAGCCGCCATTGTCGGAGTTGGGAAATGGACCGGCAGATGCCGCGCGACGTATTCCAGGCGGCAGCTGAAGCCGGGCTATGTGGCCTGTTGGTGCGGCAGGACCGGGGCGGTATAGGCATCCGGACTTCCGCTTTGCTGAAGGTGCTTGAAGAACTGTCTTATGTTGATCTGTCCGTCGCCTTTGCCTTGGTTGTTCACAACAATCATGCGCGCTTTATTGATACCACGGGCACTGAGGAGATGATCACAGACTATCTGCCCAAGATGATCGCGGGTGAGATGGTCGGGGCTTTCCTGCTCACCGAACCCCAGGGTGGCAGTGACGCCGCGGCTATTACCACAAGTGCGTTGCCGGATGGAGAGGGCTACATCCTGAACGGGGAAAAAGCCTGGATCACGAATGCCCCCCACGCAGATCTGCTCAACGTCTTTGTGCAAACCGATCAGGCCATCGGCGCTAAGGGCATTGCCAGCCTTCAGGTGCCTGTCGATACGCCGGGCGTGGTCCGCATGCCCGCCTACGAAATGCTGGGCTGCCATGCCCTTGGTGCAGGGGGGCTTTCGCTTTGACGATGTGCGCGTCGGCCCGGGCCAATTGCTTGTACGGCCAGGCCAGGGATTTAAGGCTGCAATGGCCGGCATTGATATCGCGCGCGCCTGTGTCGCTGCTATGTGTGTCGGTATGCTGCGCGCCGGGTTGGATACGGCAATGCCCCGTATTTTGCAAAGACATGCGTTCGGGCGGCCCCTGGCTGAACAACAGGGATTGCAATGGCAGCTTGCCGATGTCGCGACAGATCTGCGTGCCTGCGACTTGCTTGCCTATGACGCTGCCCGAGCTAACCGCGAATTTTGGTGACGGAGGGTTAGGCGGCGTATCTTGGATGTGA
>JAPKBD010000257.1 GCA_028824965.1 Alphaproteobacteria bacterium
GAGCTCCAGGCGGTGACAGATGGTCTCGCGCAAGCGGTGGAAATAGTAAACTGCTGTTACTCGATGAACCCTACGAAGGTCTTGCGCCGGTTATCGTACAAGAAATCGAAAAGACGCTGGAGCAGATCAAATCACTTGGCATCACGACGATTATTGTCGAACAAAACGCCATTGCGGCCCTGCATCTGGCCGACCGGGCAATTATTCTAGACATGGGTCTGGTCGTCTTCGACGGCACAGCGCAGGAAGTCCTCGACAATGCTGAAATGCGGCAACAGTATTTGGCAATTTGAGACACCGTTGGACGAACAAATAGCAATTCGGCATCCTTCGGCGGCCTAAATTTCAGCTTTGGTGTTTCGGTTATGCTGCCAGGGTTTTCATGGGTTGAAAAAAACAAAACCCCTTGAAATACATAATGATTTCAAAGGGTTGTTTGGTGGGCGCACGTGGATTCGAACCACGGACCTCTGCGATGTGAACGCAGCGCTCTAACCAACTGAGCTATGCGCCCCCGGGGGCCTAATCTTAGCGTTGCAAGTTGTCTTGCGTCGAAGGCGGGTTGCATGTAATCCGCCTGCGCTGTTGTGTCAAGACAGGCTGGAAAGGGCGGGTATCAATTGGTCGAAATGATCGATCAAGGCGTCCGCGTTGAGGTCTTGAACCGGTACTGTGGTATAGCCGAATGTGACCAAAATGACAGGAACCCCGGCATTGCGGGCAGCATTCAGGTCGTTGGCGCTGTCGCCGATCATAACAGCTCGGTCCGGCGGAACGCCGATGGCGTCCAACGTGCCCAGAATGTGGCCGGCATCCGGTTTGCGCACGGGTAGACTGTCACCACCCAGGACCGCATCAAACATAGGGGCGATGTCCAGTTGTTCAAACAGGCGGTTGGACAGTGCGACAGGCTTGTTAGTGCAGACAGCCAGTTTCAGTCCCGCCGTGCGCAGGGTTTCAAGTGCGGCCAGGGCACCTGGAAAGACAAAACTTTCATCCGCCACATGGTGCCAATAGTAATCCAACAGGACGTCGAACCAGGTCTCGATCTCTGCTTCGTTGGGGGTCTCTCCTGTTGCTTCCAACCCAAGGCGCAGCATGGCACGCGCACCACCTCCGATCATATGGCGGACTTGATCCAGCTGAACGCCGTTATGGCCCGCTTGCGCCAGGGTGTGGTTCAGGGCGCCGCATAGGTCCGGTGCGGTTTCTATCAAAGTACCATCAAGGTCGAACAGAACAGCATCAAAGCGCTTCGTATAAGGCATTTAGATCTACATCCAGACTAACATGATCAAGGGTACGGCAACGGCAACGATCAATACCTCTAACGGCAGGCCAACACGCCAGTAGTCAGAAAAACGATAGCCACCAGGTCCCAATACCAGAGTGTTACATTGATGGCCAATGGGCGTGAGAAAGGCACACGATGCCCCGATCGCCACCGCCATTAAAAAGCCATCAGGACTGCTGTCCAGGCCATGGGCAATGCCCACCGATATGGGTGCCATCACCACTGCCGTCGCTGCATTGTTCATGACATCGGATAGGGTCATGGTCAAAACCAAGACAAAGGCCAGCACCGCCCAGACTGGCAGGGAACCGGCCAGGCCGACCAGGCCGTTGGCTAATAAGGCTGCCGTGCCTGTACTTTCCAGAGCACCGCCAACAGGGATCATACCGCCAAGCAGGACGACGACGGGCCAATCGATCGCTTCGTACATCTCCCGCAGGTTCAAAAAATTGAACAAGACCATGGCCACAGCCGCCCCTGTCAGGGCAACGGCGGCAGGCAGCAGGCCGAAGCCAGAGGCTGCCAGGGCAGCGGCGAAAATACCCAGACCAGCAAGCACACGGGGTTCCTGGCCCAGGCGCAGGCCCCGGCGCATCAAAGGCAAACAGCCTAGCCGGGAAAGCGCCTCGGGCATGGCACCGCTGTCACCCTGTAACAATAAGACATCACCTGGTTCCATCAGGGCCCGATCCAGACGGCTGCGGACCCGTTCACCCCGCCGCGCAATGGCGAGAAGGTTCAGGCAGTGTCGATTGCGCAGATTGGCCGTGCGTGCGCTGCGCCCCGCAAGGGCGGAGGTGGACGTTATGACCGCCTCTATCAAAGCAATATCGTCAGAGGCCAGATGTTCGGGCGACAGGTCTTCATCACCCACCAATTCCAGGCCTGCCGCCTCCATAAAACCTTTCAGGTCTGTTGGATCGGCGCGCAGGACAAGAATATCGCCGGATTGCAATTTGGTCCGTCGGCTTGGCGCGGGGCGCCGTTCCTCCCCCCGGATCAGGGCTGTTACCAGGACGTCGAGATCCTCCAACTCACTCAGGGCAGCGATTGAACTGCCCAACAGAGGGGAGCTCTCCGCCAATCGTGCCTCTGTCATATAGTCGCGAATTTGAAAGATTTCTCCGGCGCTGGGTTGTCCCCGACGTTGACGGGGGATCAGCCGCCAACCAAACAGGATCAGATACGCCACACCCAACAGCGCAATGATGCCGCCGACAGGTGTAAAATCAAACATCGAGAAGGATTGCCCCAGGGCGTCCGCCCGATACTGCGCGATGATCACGTTGGGCGGCGTGCCGATCATGGTGCTTAACCCGCCCAGAATAGCGCCAAAACTAAGCGGCATAAGCATGGCGGCGGGGGACCGATTTTGTTTCGCCGCAGTTTCCAGGGCAACAGGCATCAGGATTGCCAGGGCACCGACATTATTCATGAAGGCTGAACAAAAGCCGCACGTCATGGTCAGGGCGGCTAAATGCAGTTGTGGTCGATCCATCAACGGGGACAGCCAACCGGCAATGACATCCACCACGCCCGCATTGCGTAACCCGCGACTGACGATCAGTACCGCCACGACGGTGATCACGGCCGGGTGGCCAAAGCCGGCGAAAACCGCCTTGGCCGGCACCAGACCTGCGATAGCCGTCGCCAGCAATGCCAATAGCGCCACCAGGTCATAGCGCGGCCGGCCCCAGATAAACAGGATCACGGCACCAATCAGAATGGCGGAAATGGAAAGCTGCGCAAAATTCATGCGATGTAACCCTATTTCTGTCAAAAACGTGCGCTAGAACACTGTATTGAAAGATACTGTAAAGGAAATTGAATTGGCCTGCTGTTTACCTTGTGGCAAGTTGCCCACACTAGAATGTTAAATACGAAATATATCAACGAAACAAAGACTTGCAGATATGAGTGAAGACGCGATCGCAGCCGTAATTTTGGCGGCCGGGCAAGGCACCCGCATGAAATCGAAACTGCCGAAGGTCCTGCACCCCTTGGCGGGCCGATCAATGCTGGCGCAATTGCTGGCAACTGTGAATGGCCTGGGCGCGGAGCGGCATATCGTTGTGGTATCGCCTGAAAATGGTGATGCCATTGGCGCTGCAGTGCCCGGCATCGATTTGGCAGTGCAGGATCCACCCCTTGGCACGGGCCATGCGGTAATGGCGGCGCGGGAAAACCTAGCGGGTTTCACCGGCGATGTGTTGGTGTTGTTTGCAGACTCGCCCCTTGTCTCGTCCGAGACATTGCGCGCCATGCTGACGGCCCGCCATGGTGCCGGCAATCCAGCCGTGGTCGTCATGGGATTTCGCCCTGTTGATAGTGCGGAATATGCCCGGCTTATCGTGGATGAAAACGGCAACCTGGATCGGATCGTTGAACATCGGGACGCAAGTGCGGGCGAGCGGGACATCGATTTGTGCAATTCCGGTTTCATGGCCATCGATGGCAGTATTCTTAGGGAACTGTTGGATGGCGTGGGCAACGAGAATTCAAAGGGCGAATATTACCTGACCGAAATTGTCGAAATTGCCAATCGTTTAGGCCGTACATGTACCGTCGTTGAGGCGGGCGAGATTGAGGCCTGGGGCGTCAATTCCCGGGATCAATTGGCGCAAGCTGAGGCGGTTGTGCAAAACCGCCTGCGCCATGCGGCCATGGCTGGTGGCGTCACACTGTTAGACCCCGACAGCGTCTATTTCTGCCACGACACGATTTTGGGTCAGGATGTTACCATTGGACCGAACGTGTTCTTCGGCCCCGGCGTACGCATTGACAGAGATGTGACCATTCATGCCTTTAGCCATTTGGAAGGCTGCCATGTTTCCAGCGGTGCCAACATCGGGCCGTTTGCGCGCCTGCGCCCGGAAGCTGAAATTGGCAAAGACGTCCGCATCGGCAATTTTGTCGAGGTCAAAAAGGCCCGTATCGAGGACGGTGCAAAAGTTAATCATCTGAGTTATATCGGCGATGCCCGGGTGGGTGAGGGGGCCAATATAGGTGCCGGCACCATCACATGCAATTACGACGGCTTTCTGAAATCATTCACGGATATCGGCAAAGGGGCCTTTATCGGCTCCAACAGCTCTCTCGTGGCGCCGGTCAAGATTGGCGACGGTGCGATCGTCGGTGCGGGCAGTACGGTGACCCGTGACGTTGCCGCTGATGCCCTGGCTGTGGAACGTGCGGACCAAATAGAACGGGCCGATTGGGCAGTTTCGTTTCGGACGCGTAAGGCAGCGGAAAAAGCGGCGCAAAAGAAAAAATCGTAAGGATCTAAAGATATGTGCGGCATTATCGGCATTATCGGCAACAGGGGACAAAACAACGTCGCCGCCCGTGTGGCGGAGGGGTTGAAGCGCCTGGAATACAGGGGCTATGACAGCGCCGGTATCGCCACCCTGGTTAACGGTCATATCGACCGCCGCCGGGCCGAAGGTAAGTTGGTGAACTTAATTGATCGCCTGGAAGTGGAACCATTGCTGGGCGATGTGGGTATCGGACACACCCGCTGGGCCACCCACGGCATTCCGAACGAGGTCAACGCCCATCCCCATGCCACCACCTCCGTCGCCCTGGTGCACAACGGCATCATTGAGAACTTTAAGGAGCTGAAAGCGGAGCTGTTGGATCGCGGGGCCAACTTCGCCTCTGAGACAGACACAGAGGTGGTTGTCCATCTGATCAGCCAATATCTGAATGACGGCATGGACCCGGTTACGGCGGCGCATACGACTTTGCAGCGACTTGAAGGGGCGTTTGCCCTAGCGGTGATTTTTTCCGGCGAACATGACCTGATGGTCGGGGCGCGACGGGGCAGTCCACTGGTTGTCGGCTATGGCGAGGGGGAGATGTTCCTGGGCTCTGACGCCATTGCGCTGGCACCCTGGACCAATCGGATCTGCTATCTGGATGAGGGCGACTGGGTTGTGGTGCGCCGGGATAGTGCGGAAATCCATGACGCAGGCGGTGCCATTGTCGAGCGGGAAATTAAGCTGACGGCTGCCTCGTTGGGCGATATCTCAAAAGGTAACTACCGCCACTTCATGTTGAAGGAAATTTACGAACAGCCGACCGTCATTGGCGACACCATCCATTCATTCTTTAATCCCGAAGAACGCTCCATAAAACTGCCCGATCTACCGTTTGATTTCGCGGACGTACCGAAACTATCAATCATTGCCTGCGGTACGTCATCCTATGCGGCCATGGTCGCCAAATACTGGATCGAAAGCATGGCCCGCATCCCGGTGGAGGTCGATGTAGCGTCGGAATTCCGCTATCGCGATGCGCCATTACCGAAAGGCGGCGTGGCGATTTTCCTGTCTCAATCCGGCGAGACCATGGATACCCTGGAGGCCCTAAAGCTGTGCAAACAGAAGGGGCAGCACATTCTATCCATCGTCAACGTGCCTGATAGTTCTATTGCGCGGGAAAGCGATGTGGTGCTGCAAACCCTGGCGGGCCCGGAAATCGGCGTCGCCTCAACCAAAGCCTTCACAACGCAGCTGGTGGTTCTGGCCTGTCTGGCAATTACGGCGGCCAAACAATGCGGCAAGCTTGATGCCCAAACAGAGGCCATCCTGGGCCAGGCCATCACGGAAGTACCCTCCCGCGCGGTTGAGGTCCTGCACCATGATGAACATATCCAATCCCTGGCGAAGGATATATTTAAGGCCCGAGACGCGCTGTATCTGGGCCGGGGTACGTCTTATCCCATCGCCATGGAGGGCGCGCTGAAGCTGAAGGAAATTTCCTATATCCATGCAGAAGGTTATCCCGCCGGCGAGATGAAGCATGGCCCCATCGCCTTGATCGATGAACAGGTGCCTGTGATTGTCGTGGCACCCAAAGATCATTGGTTTGAAAA
>JAPKBD010000258.1 GCA_028824965.1 Alphaproteobacteria bacterium
CCGCCAGATGGAGATGCCCGCCACATCCGCCTCTGAATATGCCGTGATAGCCTCAGCTAGACTGTGTTGTTCCCGTGTGGTCGCTTGATTAATGGACAGGCGGGCCAGATCAGCCATTCGTCATCTCGCGCATCGCGGAGAAATCAGGCTCCACCCCATAGGCGAAACCAACGCCATCGAGGGAACCTATGGCGATCTGTCCATCAGTTATAGTCAAGCGGGTGACGCCATCGGTGCGGTGATACATGTCCGGGTGGGCGGCCAAAAACGCCGCCTGCTCCCCCGACGCCACGCCGTTCATGCCGTTGACATAGTGGTGGCCGTTACGCTCCACATGAGTGATGCCCAACAGATTGACCAAAGCCAGGTCCTGTTGCACGCCAAGGCCCGCCTGGGTGGTCAGATCCTCCCCCGACATAAAATAGCCCTCACCCCAGTGGTTGCACCGGGCCGCATTCAGAATGGATTTATAAAGTCCCTTGCAGGTTTTTGATGAAACCCCGCGATAACCCAATTCCCGCCCTCTGGGAAAGGCACCCAAAAAGCCATCGGACTCGTCTAAGATTACCGGCTTGCGCGCGCTCAACGCGGTGACATCCACATCCAGGGCCACTGCGCGGGAAATAGGCTGCTCCACAAACAGGATGGATTTGTTGAAGCGCTCCAATTGCGCATCGCCTTCAATACGGTCCAACAATTCCGTGACCCCTGCCACATCGTTATATTGCTCGTTCCCATCCAACGAGAGGACGTAGTCGTTCGGGCTTTCATCCAGCACCGAGGCGATATCCCGCAACCGCTGCACATCCTCTTCCAAATCACCGCAGACTTTAATCTTGAAATAACGGTGGCCGTAGGTGGCGATGACCTCTTGCAAGGTTTCGGGCAAGCCGTCACCCACCGGCTCCGGATTTTCACGGATCGGATCGACCATGCCGACCGTGTGCCGAGCATGAATGTGCGTGTTAGGTCGCAAACCGGCCAGGAACGGGTTGATATAGAACTCATCACTGACGATGCCGGGCAAGTTCGCCTGTACCGCCTTGTAGAAGGAAACATCGTGCAAACGGCACAGAGCGTCGAGAATGGCGCGGTCGAGCACGGCAGGGCCGTAACAGGCCACCAACGAACCATCGCCCCGTTCGCCGCAAATACGCACCTGTTCATCATAGTTGCCGCGAAACATCCCGAACGCCGTAGCAGGGGCAGAACCCTGATACAGGGTGGCGGCGGTGGTGAGAGCATTGCGCAACTGATCGAAATTATCTTCGTTGGACAACTCTAAATTCTTGTCGAACCATTTTGGTGCCAGCACTTCCGCCGAATGGCCCCATCCCTCTCGTCCATCGGACAATTGAATGCGGACCCTGGCAAAGACTTGGGGGCATTCACGCAAGGTGACAACACCAAATCGGAAGGGCATACGCAAGGTCACATCACGCTCATATAATTGAACATCACGGACCGATAGTTGAATGGGTTCAGACACGAAGGGCCTCCTCAATACCACTCAGGTACCCGATGGCGCGCGCTGCACATGCCGAGCCGTTCGGGTGATAATCAAATGGTTCCACGGCAATGGTGCCTGTGTAATTGTGCCGCTGCAAGGCTGCGAAATGAGGCGTTAGCTCCAACACCCCCTGCCCCGGTCCCCGGCCATTGCCGTCGTTGACTTGTATGTGGGCGATGTGGCCACTTGGCAGCCATTGATCGGTCAATTCGCCCAGGCCGCCCTCCGCCAGCTTATGAGTGGCGCAGCAATCCAGCATGGTGCGCACGAACGGGCTGTCAATTTGATCGACCATTGCTGCGGCCTCACTCACCCGATTGATAAAATCCGCATCCTCGGGTGCCAAGGCCTCAATACAGTACGTAACGTTGGCCGCCTTGGCATCGTCGGCAATGGCAGCAAAACAATCCAAGGCACGGGCGCGGGTCCCGTCTTCATCACCGGGCGTCAGACTACGCTGCAAGGGGGAGCCATGGACCAGGGCCGTGCCGCCAAGTTCGGCACACAGATCGATCAAGCGGCGCATGACATCCACAGTACGGGCGCGCAGGGCGTCATCAGGGTCTGTGATGGATAGGCCAGCAGGTGCGACCAACAACCAATGCAACGACGTGATATCAACGCCCGCGTCCTGCGCCGCCTTACGGGCGGCCGCGACATCGATTGCGCCCGGCACATGGGGCGTATCGGACAAGGTGAAGGGGGCCACTTCCAAACCGTCATAGCCCAGGGCGGCGGCGAACTCGCATTGGGCAGCAAGCGTCATCTCGCGAATAACCTCATTACACAGTGCTATTTTCACAAAGATATCCTCATCTCTTGTTCCGCAGAACGATAGATGGCATCAAGCACACGGGCCATGCCAACACCGCATTCGTCCATCCTCGCCAGGGGTGCTGCCGTGCCGTCAACCGCGTCCAGGAAGGCGGCGAATTCACCGGCGACCACTTGGTGCGGTTCTACAATCGCGGCATGGGGCATCTCAACGCCACGATTATTGGGCCGCCACAAACCATCGATAAGTTCGTGGCGCACCCGATGCAGACGTAATTCCGATGTCTGATAGTCGATTTCCGCCGCGCCCTCGGTGCCCGCGACAACGAACTCCTTGGTCTGGGTGGAACCGGGCACAATGTTGTCGTTCCAGCGCCCCGGCTGAATGCAGCCGACCTCTATGTTGGCAATGGCACCGGATGGATAAAACAAGCGGATCAGGGCCAGATCATCATAGCCACGGTCGAAATGATCACGGCTGACCGCATCCACCGCTACCGGCAACCCACCCATCATCCAATTCGCTTGATCAATGAAGTGTACCGCATCGTTGCCGATAACGCCGCTGTCACCACGGGCCCGCTTGTAGCCATGAAAGCGGGCGGAGATATATCTCAGATCGCCCAGGCGGCCTGCGCTGATCTCATCACGAACCAACTTGGCCAATGGGTGGGCCCGAAAATAAAACCCTATCTGGACAACCTGATCGCCGCATAGTTCACGCAACCCTTCAGCTTCAGCCAAGGTCGCGGTCATGGGTTTTTCAATGAACAACGGCTTGCCCGTCGCCAACAAAGG
This sequence comes from Alphaproteobacteria bacterium, assembly GCA_028824965.1. Taxonomy (GTDB): domain Bacteria; phylum Pseudomonadota; class Alphaproteobacteria. The sequence goes on from JAPKBD010000258.1 coordinate 3,083, forward strand.
TTTGCAAACTTTGAAATGTTTATCGGTTGGTGCCAGAACGACGATCAGATCTGCCAGATCCAGAAACGCGTCAACGTCTGCCCCCACCCGGTCGCGGGGCAACCCCAGATCGCGACAGCGTTGCCGCGCCGCCTCGCCAGGATCAACCACATACAGGCCATCCGCCAATCCCAATTCGCGCCAAGCGGCAAGATGGGTCGGGCCAAAGTTCCCGAAACCAATTTGCAGGATTTTACGAACTGGCTGGGTCATGGAAGTTCCGTTCAGCTATCCACGCCGTGCATGGCAAGGACTGTCGACATACGGGACGCGGCCATATCGGGGTCGGTCAACAACCCGGCGGCGTCCGCCAGACGGAACAGTTCGGCCAGGTGGGAGAGTGACCGCGCGCTTTGCTGTCCGCCCACCATGACGAAATGATCCTGATGCCCGTTCAGCCAGGCCATGAAGACAACGCCCGTTTTATAGAACCGCGTCGGGGCCTTAAAAATGTGCCTTGAAAGGGGCACAGTCGGGGCCAGGATGTCATGGAATTTGGCTTCGTCCCCGGCTGCAAAGGCATCCAGGGCGGCGGAAGCAGCAGGTGCGATAGCGTCGAAAATGCCCAGCAGCGCGTCGCTGTAGCCCACCTCATCACCAGCAATTAATTCCGCATAATTAAAGTCATCGCCCGTGTACATGCGCACCCCATCGGGCAAACGCCGACGCATGGCGATTTCTTTGTCCTTGTCCAGCAACGAGATCTTGATGCCGTCTATGTTGTCGGCATTGTCCGCCAACATATCCAGGCAGACATCCATGGCTGCCATATGATTGCCATGTCCCCAATAACCTGCCAGGGCCGGGTCGAACATTTCGCCCAGCCAATGGATCATCACCGGCTCCTTCACCTGGCCCAGAATACGACCGTAAACCTTGGCGTAGTCGTCCGGCGATTTAGCACAGGCGGCAAGCGCCCGGCTGGCCATCAATATGATACGTCCACCCTGACCCTCGACAAATTCAACCTGTTCCTCGTAGGCACGGATGACATCATCAATGCTTAGGTCGGGGGAGGCTTCCAGATGATCCGTGCCCGCCCCACAGGCAATGCGCGCACCGGGAATATCTTTGGCGGCGTCCAGACTACGGCGGATCAATTCCTGGCTGGCGGTCCAATCCAGGCCCATGCCCCGCTGTGCGGTGTCCATAGCCTCTGCCACGCCCAGGCCCAAATCGTACAGGCCCAACCGATATTGAATGGTCGCATCCCAATCAATGGCGGCATCAACCCAGGGGTCAGCCTCCGACCGGGGGTCGGCCACCACATGTGCGGCGGAATAGGCGATACGGTTAAAAGGCCGGTTGGCACGGGTGGGAAAATCTTTCGGTATCGACATGGTAAATGGCACCAAGCCGCCGTCGCCACCACTGTCCAAAGTGGGCAGATTTAGCGTCGGCATCCTTATGCCTCCAAATCCGGAACATCCATCCAGCGCCGCTCCGCCCAACTTTGCAGGCCCAGGGTTGCTAGTTGCACGCCCTTGGCCCCCTCCAACAGATCCCATTGGAAATCGCCTTCGCCATACAAATGCCGGATGAACAGCTCCCACTCCACCTTAAAGGCATTGTCGTAAGGCACCGTGTCGGGCACTTCCTCCCAACCTTCCTTGTAATCGATGGTAGAGGCAACATCCGGGTTCCAGACGGGCATGGGCGTATTCACCCGGGCCTGTGTGCGGCAACCGCGCAGGCCCGCCACGGCGGAACCATGGGTGCCGTCCACATGCAGGGTCAGCAGATCATCCCGGCGCACCCGTGTGCACCATGACGAATTGAACTGGGCGATAATCCCGCCCTCCAACTCAAACGTGGCATAGGCCGCGTCATCCGTATCAGCCGTGTAGGGTTCGTTGTTTTCGTCCCAACGGGTGGGGATATGGGTCGCGCCCAGGCAGCTGACGGATTTAACTGCGCCAAAGGTGTTGTCCAGCACATAGCGCCAATGGCACAGCATATCCAAAATAATGCCGCCGCCTTCGCTCTGTTTGTAATTCCAGGACGGTCGCTGGGCGGGCTGTAAATCGCCCTCAAAAACCCAATAACCGAATTCACCGCGGATGGAGAGGATGCGGCCGAAAAAACCGGAATCGATCAGATATTTCAGCTTGCGAATACCCGGCAAGAACAACTTGTCCTGCACTACACCATGGCGGATACCGGCAGCCTTAGCCTCTTGGTAAACCCGATAGGCATCTTCGACACTGTCGGCAGTGGGCTTTTCGCAATAGATGTCTTTTCCTGCCGTAATCGCCTTGGACAGCAACCCGGCGCGGGCTTGCGTTGTCGCAGCATCAAAGAACAGGGTGTCGTCCGGGTTGGCGATGGCGGCATCCAGATCGTTGGTCCAGCGGCTGATGCCGTGCTCTTTGGCCAAGGCCTCGATACGGTTTGCATTACGTCCCACCAAAATGGGGTCCGGCATGACGCGGGTACCATCGGCCAGTTCCAGACCACCCGCTTCCATAATCGGCAGGATCGACCGGATCAGATGTTGGTTCTTACCCATGCGCCCGGTGACGCCGTTCATGATGATGCCTAAACGTTTCTCAGCCATACTTATTCCATTCCCAATAATTTGTAGATCCGGCGGGTGTAATCGCCGAAGACTTCTGTTGTTTTCATATCCAAAGTTCGCGGATGGGGCAGGTCGACCAGGAAATTGTCTGCCATCCGGGCAGGTCCCGCCCGACGCAGGAATTGGCGTATTCGCCCGGCGGCGGGGTTGCGGGCATCGCCTCTATCGCGCCTTGGCTGTCGATGGGCATAAAGGGATAAACGCAGCCGGTGGAAAATGTCACGATATTGGCTTGATGAAAGCGCTCCGCCACAATAGCGGGGACATGGACGTTCATGGCCCAGGTCAGTTCTTCGGCACCAGCGGAACCGAACTTGCGCCCGGCCATAAAGACGACGTTCGCCACATCAGGCAGTGCAGCAACCGCATCCCGGTCCAACAGATCGCAGGCAATGGTTTCCACGCCGTGGCTCTGTAAATCATCTTCCAGACCGGCTTCGGAAAAGCGCGCAACGCCGATGACCCG
>JAPKBD010000259.1 GCA_028824965.1 Alphaproteobacteria bacterium
GAACGATAAAACAGTGGGTTAAAGAAAATCAATCATAGTTATCGGGGTCAGCCCCTTATACAGTTACTACATGGGTCAGCTCGGCGGCATGGCCAAAGGCAAAATGCCCTATGAAGCGAAGAAAGCCCAAGGGGCTGCCACCTCTCTTCAAGCCACGGCTAATTTGAACACCATGGGTATGTGGCTGCCGGGATCCGGCAATGACAAGCTTGGCACCAAAACACGCGCCAAGCCCGAAATTTGGAGCACCTATCCAGCCGTTGCTGAAAAATCCAAGGCCCTGAAAATGGCTCTTGTCGACCTGGTTAAGGTCGCGGGTACGGATCTTAAAGGTCTGCAGGGTGCGATGGGTGCCGTCGGCAAATCCTGCGGCAGTTGCCACAAAGCGTTCCGCGCCAAAAAACAATAAGTCAAAGTCTACGTTCACGGCCCTCAACCTGAATGATGCCCCGCAATGTCCAGAAAATTTCTGGAATATTGCGGGGGTCTTTTTATTTGCGCACGAACATCATCGATTGCGCAGGCGCGCCCGCAAAGAATATTGCGCCGCTACCAATAATGTCAGCGAGACGCCCAGAACCATGGTGCCGATGGCATTCACTTCTGGTGTAATGGCGCGCCGGATGGATGCGAAAACATAAATCGGCAACGTTGTATTTGCGCCTGCGACAAAGAACGAGATGATGAAATCATCAAAGCTAAAGGTAAAACTCAACAAAAATTCCGCCAGAATAGCCGGATAAATTTGTGGCAGCGTAACCTGGTAGAATGTCTGCCATGGGGTCGCGTACAGATCCTCCGAGGCCTCGATCAGGGTTCGGTCCATGCCTGCAATTCTGGCCCGTACCAGGACGATCACCAGGGACATTGTGGACAGCGTATGGGCGGCGATCACGGTGGTAAAGCCGAGGGAGAGCGTCGGTGCCTTAACCTCGCCGGGCAAAAGTGCTGCCAATACAGGGTTCAGGAAATCAAAAACCGTCACCAACGAAACCAAGGTTGCGATCCCGATGACAATGCCGGGGATCATGATGGAAACATAGATAAGGCCATCAAACAATGTTCGCATCGGCCCGCGCATGCGCTGCAGGCCCAGGGCCGGCTTTGCGAGCCCGAAGAAGTCGCCGCCGAGGTTGTCTTCTTAGCCTCCGACGAAGCCAGCTTTATCACCGGCACCGCCCTGTATGTGGACAACGGCTGGTATGCGAAAGGCTAGGCCGCAACGATCAAATTAGGCTGCGCAGCACTTTTTGTATTTTTTGCCGGAGCCGCAAGGGCAGGGATCATTGCGGCCGATCTTCTGCACGCGGACTGTTGGCGCTTTTGGGTTCATTTCACAGCCTGAAAAGACCCAACGGCCATCCTCTCGGGTGAAAAAGGACAATTCGTGGTGGGAGACTTGTTGGGTACCCGTGCGATAGCGGGCCACGAATTCGACTTCGCCTTTCTCATCCTTTTCACCGCCCTGGGCGGTCTTGCGGATATCCAGGCCCAGCCACTTGGTATCTGCGAATGACTCCTCCGCTTCCTCCTTGTCGTAATCGGTGCGTTGATCCTCCGACAGAGTGGCGAGAAGATAATCCGTATTTCCCAGCACATGGGCGCTATAGCGGGAGCGCATGGTCGCCTCTGCTGTCGGCGCTAGCGTGCCGTCGAGAAACGGGCCGCAACAGGCATCATATTGCTTTGCGGAACCACAAGGGCAGTCGGTCGGACGTTCGGTCGGGCTTTCGGTCATGGTCTTGCTTTCTTTTCTTATGCGGCCGGATCGATATATGCGGTCACTTCGACCTCAACATCGATTAACGGGTCGAAAAACCCACTGACGCCGACAAATGACAATGCCGGGCGGATATCGCTGAACACTTCAGCATGCGCCTTCGCTGCCTCGGCCCAGCGGTTCGTATCCAACATCATAATGTTGGTCTTGATCACGTCGCCAAAGGATGCGCCCGCTGCCTCCAACGCCTCCCCTACAATGCGCAGGGACAGCTGGGTTTGCTGGTAGACATCGCCCGCATGCAGGATCGAACCATCAGGCGCCGAGGGAGAGGTGAGGCCGATTTCGATCATGTTCCCAACCCGGACGGCGCGGGAATAGCCCGCGATATCTTCCCAGGGTCTGCCGCTTGATACGATTTTGCGCATAAGTTTCTCCGATGAAGTAATAGATTTGACACTATCCCACTACCATTCGCCGGACAAATATTCTAGGCTGCCGCGCGAGATAAGCCATTCGAAGCCAATAAAAAATAAGTCAGGGGAGAAATCTAATGTCATTAAAGCGAAAAGTTCTTGGCGTCATTGCCGCGACGGCTATTGCCTTCGCCACAGTAGGCACAGCCGGGCAGGCCATGGCGGCCAGCGTTGTCGACGATATTCTGAAACGAGGCAAAATTATTGTTGGCCTGTCCACCTTTGTGCCCTGGGCTATGCGTGACCGCAATGGCGACGTCATCGGCTTTGAAGTCGATGTCATCAACAAACTAGCAAAAGACATGGGCGTTAAGGTCGAATTGGTGCCCACTGCATTTGACGGCATCATTCCAGCACTTCTGGCGAAGAAATTTGACGTCATCATTACCGGCATGGTGGTCAAGCCAAAGCGGAACCTGACGGTCAATTTCTCCAAGCCATACGCATATCTGACAGTCGGCATGGCCGCCAACAAGAAGATGGCCGAAAAAGCCGGCCTAAAGACCATGGAAGACTGGAACAGCCGCAGCGTCACCCTGACCATCAAGCGCGGTACTGCACCGGGTGAGACGGCAAAAAACAATTTCCCGAAAGCCCGGGTCCGTCAGTTTGATGACGATGCCCAGGCATTGCAAGATGTGTTGAATGGCAATGCGCACGCTTTCCTGACGTCAGAGCCGAAGCCGACCCATTACGTCCTCGACAATCCTGGTGTGCTCTACCATCCCTTTGGCCGCGGGCCGTTTGATCCCTCCGCCTCTGCCTTCGCCGTGCGTAAGGGCGATCCGGATGCGTTGAACTTTTTCAATAACTGGATCCAGTATCACGAGCTGAATGGCTGGTTGAAGGCAACTCATGACAAGTGGTTCAAAGGCCGGGATTGGAAGTCCCGCCTGAAATAAGTCTGCGATACCTGCAAGGCCCGGAGACTAGCTACCGGGTCTTGCAGTCCGCCTTTTTTTGACAAAATTATCACGGTTCGCCGATGACGTTACGTGACGCCGAACCTGCCCTGCTGCCGCCAGACAGTAATCGACGGGTAAAGTGGTGGAATTCCAAATCCTTTGATGTCGCTCAGTTCGTGGCGTTATCGGGCCTTTTGGTTTGGCTGGTCTGGCGCGGTGCCCAGACCATGGACTACCGCTGGCAATGGCACCGCCTGCCGCAGTATTTTTACGAAGTTATTGATGGAGAATTTCTCTGGGGTCCGTTGATGTACGGCCTCATGGTGACCATCGAAATTGCCGCCTGGGGCATGTTGCTGGCCATGATCATCGGCTTGGTGACAGCTGTTCTGCGCCTTTCGGGATCTTTTGCCGGGCGCGTCGTCTCCACCGTTTATCTCGAAGTTATCCGCAACACGCCGCTGCTGGTTCAGGTTTCGATCTTCTATTTTGTCCTGCAGCCGATCCTGGGCATTAACAATCCGATCTGGACCGGCATTCTGTGCCTGGCCTTTTTCGAAGGGACGTTCGCTTCCGAGATTATTCGCGCCGGGATCAATTCGGTGCCAAGGGGGCAATGGGAAGCGGGCACCAGCATCGGCCTCAACCGGACAAAGACCTATATCTATGTGATCCTGCCCCAGGCGATCCCCCTGATGCTGCCGCCCATGACCGGGATCATGGTCAATTTGATCAAGCATTCGGCGATCCTGAGTTTTATTGCGGTGTTTGAGTTGACGACGGAAGCACGCAATCTGATCGGCGATACCTTCATGAGTTTCGAGGTCTGGTTCGTCGTCGGGCCCATGTACTTGGTTCTGACCATAAGCCTCTCCACCTTGGTTGCCTGGATGGAGCGCCGCATTCGGCGGCGGCGTTGATATGTTTACGAGAATCCCGCGCCTCACCCTGATCGATTATATGATCTTCGCTGCCGTCATTGCGGCGGTGGCCTATGTCGGCTATCGGGTCGAGACCGTGTTGATCTATACGTGGGACTGGTCGGTGATCCCGAACTACCTGTTCCGCTGGGACGAGGGGCGAGGCAGTTTCGTTCCCAACTTGTTGATCAAAGGCCTGGCGACAACAATCCGGATTGCCATCTGGACCATGATCGTTGCCTCCATTATTGGCACCATCCTCGGCATCGCCAGAACGTCGACAAGGTTATTTCCCCGCTTGGTCAGCTGGGCCTATGTGGAGTTCATCCGCAACATACCGCCCGTGCCGTTCCTGTTTCTGTTCTATTTCTTTATCGCCAGTCAGATCATCCCTTTGTTGGGTATCGACGAGGCGATCCAGAGCGCATCGCCCGAAACCCTGGCTGTGGCTGAGTTTTTCTTCGGGCCGGCCAATCTGATGACGAATTTCGCCGCCGGTATGATCAGCCTGTCCATGATGTCGGCAGCCTATATTGCCGAGATTATCCGCGCCGGCATTCAGGCCGTACCCAAAGGCCAGCGGGAAGCGGGGCAAAGCATCGGCCTCTCTCATATCCAGTTAATGCGCTACATAGTGCTGCCCCAGGCCATTGCCCGTGTGGTACCGCCCCTGGCGGGGCAGTTTATTACCTTGATCAAGGATTCGTCTCTGGTCGCGCTGATCTCGATCCAGGAGCTGTCGTTCATGGCGATGGAAATCGCCATATCGGAGCAGCGTTTTTTCGAAGTGTGGATTGTGACTGGGGGCATGTATTTCATCGTGTGCTATGCCTGTGCCCTGATGTTTGCGCAGTTGGAGCGCCGCATCGGCGTGCACAGACGGTAAGAATATTGCTATGGAGAAAGCAGCATGATCGATAGCGCAGACCAGGAAACCGTTATCGTCATGACGGGGGTCAACAAGTGGTTCGACGACTTTCATGTTCTCAAGGATATTGATTTCAACGTCCGGCGTGGCGAACGCGTTGTTGTGTGCGGCCCATCCGGGTCCGGCAAATCCACCCTGATTCGCTGTATCAATCGCCTGGAAGATCATCAGCAGGGCAGTATTGTTTTTAACGGCGTCGAACTGGGTGCCGAAACGAAGCAAACGGCCAGCCTTCGGGCTGAGGTCGGCATGGTGTTCCAACAGTTCAATTTGTTCCCACATTTGACGATATTGGAAAACTGCACACTCGGCCCCATGAAAGTACGCGGTGCCAGCCGGGCCGAGGCGAACCAACTGGCCATGGAGTATTTGGAGAAAGTGCATATCCCCGAACAAGGCGAAAAATTCCCCAGCCAGCTTTCAGGCGGTCAGCAGCAGCGCGCCGCGATCGCCCGTTCGCTTTGTATGCGGCCGGAGGTGATGCTGTTTGACGAACCTACCTCATCGCTTGATCCGGAGATGATTAAGGAAGTGCTCGACGTGATGATCGAGTTGGCGGAGACAGGCATGACCATGATCTGCGTCACCCACGAAATGGGTTTTGCCCGCACGGTCGCCGACAAGATGATCTTTATGGATGAAGGCCGGATCATCGAAGAAGGCCCGCCGGAGGAATTTTTCGCCAATACCAAGAACGAACGGACGAAACTATTCCTGGGTCAGATCCTGTCCCATTAAGATACCGCGCCTCACGCCGGAATTGGGATCTCGTTTTTGGGTGTGGCGAACAGCCGCTCCACCATGGGGACAAATGTTTCCAGACTGGCGTTTTCCATTGCCGGATTGACGGAGGGCACGTCGTATCGGGCCACCCAGTTGGCGGCGTATTCAAAATGCGGATGGCCGCGCCAGCGTTCCCGGATACTGGGGTCCACGTCCGGGTGGGTGCCACAATGCAGGGCCTGGAAATACATGTGCCGCTGCAACATCCAGACATTCCGGTCCGAGACATAAGGTGCCAGGAAGGTGGCGGAGAATTCGCCATGATTTTCGTTGTTGGTGATAAAGCCAAGATCGTGGAACAGGGCGACGACGATGTCTTCCTCCTCTGCACCATCTTTCAGCATTAAGGTGGCGGCCTGCAGGCAATGTTCATAATTGTTGATCTGGTAGCCGAAGGTCGGGGCATCCGCCTGTGCCGTCAGC
>JAPKBD010000260.1 GCA_028824965.1 Alphaproteobacteria bacterium
GCCAGCGCAGCACAAGCGCCGCCAACGCCGACTTCTTCAACAAAATCGGCGCAAAGCAGACGCCCACCCAGAGAGCACTTTAGACCAATTTACTACAAGGACAGACCATCCAGGAACCCGGCCAAGGCCTTATTGAAAGCGGCGGGTTGATCCATATTGGCATCGTGGCCGGCATCTTCGATGATGACTTTTTGCGCACCTTCAATCTTGTTAGACATATAATCCGTTGCCGCATGAAAGTTCACGTCTTCAGATCCCACCAGTACCAGTGTCGGCACAGCAATCGTGGGCAGGCTTTCGATCATGGTGGCATCTGTCTGGGCCAGCAGACCGCGGGCCGCATGGGCCAGCCCGGTGGCATCGCGGTGACCGGCGATTTTTGCCGCCGGCCCATCGCCCAGACCATCCAGGCCCACGGCGTCAAAATTCGCCGCGCGCTTGTTCGCAGTTTCATTCCAGGCGTCCCGTGCGGCGTCTTTTCTGAAACCAGGCCCGGTATCAAATAACATCAAACCCGCTGTCCGCTCTGGATATTTCATATGGAATAGCAACGAAGCACAGCCCCCCAAGGACAGCCCACCGACAACAGCTTTTTGTACACCACAGGCATCCAAAATTGCGGCCATGTCCGCTACGCTTTCCGCATCCGTATAGGCCCCTGGGTCTTCCGGATAGTCACTTTGCCCATGGCCGCGCATATCCCAGGTTATCACTCGGTAGCGGTCGCTCAGGGCTGCGATCTGCGCCTGCCACATGGTGGAGGATTGAGAAAAGCCATGGCTCAACAATACAGCCGGACCCGTCCCATGATCCTCAAAATAAACCTTCACCTCGTTACGAATAACAAATGCCATGAGCACTCTCCAAAAGATAAAATTATTATCTCAGGCTATCCGGCTGTCCGTGCCTGTCAATAGTCGTGCTATGGTCGCGCGGAATTAATGGAGAAAGCCAATGCCTAATCTGAACGATCTTCGCACCCCGGCCTTGTTGCTGGATCGGGATAAGTTGCAGCGGAACATTGATCATATGGCCGCCCGTGCCAAAACCCTCGGCGTCGAACTGCGGCCCCATATGAAGACGGCGAAATCTATCGAAGTTGCCAAACTAGCAACGAAAGATCAGGCGGGCGGTATCACCGTTTCGACTTTGGCAGAGGCTGACTATTTTGCCCGTGCAGGCTTTGCGGACATTTTGTATGGCGTCGGTATCACGCCGGATAAGCTGGCGGACGTCCGCGCCATTCAGGACCTTGGCGCGCGGGTGACGATGATACTGGATAATCTTGATTGCGCCGGCGAGGTTGTCGCCCGGACAAACGCGCTATCGGGTCGCTTTGGATTTCTGATTGAAATAGACAGTGGCCAGCACCGCACGGGCCTGTTGCCCACAGATGAACGGGTGCTGGAAATTGCGCGAATCCTGAACAAGGCTGAAAACTGCGAACTGCGCGGGGTCATGACCCATGCCGGTCATTCCTATAGCTGCGATAGCATCGCCGCTGTCCGAGAGGTGGCGGAGGCAGAACGCGCGGCCGTGGTCGCCGCAGCGGAGATCATCCGCGGCAATGGTCTGTCGTGCGATATCGTCAGTGTCGGCTCCACCCCCACTGCGTTACATGCAGAACATCTCGACGGTGTGACAGAGATGCGGCCCGGCGTCTTCATGTTCAGTGATCTGTTCCAACACAGTATCGGTAGTTGCGAATTGGAAGATCTGGCCGTATCCGTCCTGACATCCGTTATTGCCTGGCGAGATGACGAAGCGCGCGCCATGGTTGATGCCGGTGCCCTGGCTTTGTCCCAAGACCGTGGTGCCCCGGATGTAAATGGCGAATATGCCTATGGCATGGCAGCTGATATCGCGGGGCATCCCTTGCCCGGCGATCTACGTATTCGTCAAATGAACCAGGAACATGGCTTTCTGCCCGGCCTGGATCACGCCCTTAAAGTCGGGGAACGCCTGCGCATATTACCCAATCACGTCTGCTCGACCGCGGCGCAATATGATCGCTACCACGTCATCGACGAAAACGGCACGGTGGTTGATAGCTGGACGCGCACCACAGGCTGGTAGCCGCTTACATCAGGACCTGGCCATCATCGACGGGGATCAAGGTGCCGGTCATGTAGTCGGATTGAGCGGACGCCAACAACAACAAGGTGCCGTCCATAACATCCGGCATACCAATCCGGCGGCGCGGCATGGCGGCAATCATGCCTTGGCCTGCGGGCGTTTGCCAGTGATCGGCATTCATCTCCGTCTCGATATAGCCGGGGCAAATGGCATTGACTTGGATATCGTGACGGGCCCAATCCAGGGCCAATTGCTTGGTCATATGGGCAATCGCCGCCTTTGACATGCCATACAGGGTCAATTTGCCATAGACCCGCAGGGCCATCATGGAGGCAATGTTGATGATCTTGCCACCCGATCCCCGCTTGATCATGCTGCGACCTACGGCCTGGGCCAAGAAAAACGGCCCCTTGACGTTTGTTTCGTGTACAAAATCATATTCTTCCATGGTGAAATCTTCGGGTCGTTTCACGACAGAGACGCCGGCGTTGTTGACCAGAATATCGATCGGCCCCAAGGTTTTTTCAATTTCGGCGACCACGCGCTCTATGGCACCTGGATCGCGGACATCCAGGGCAAAGGCGGTTGCCTGACCGCCCAAGCCCGCGATCTCCGTTGCCAGGGCGTCCAACCTATCTGTGCGTCGTGCGGTGACGGCCACCACTGCCCCCGCGCCCGCCAATGCGATGGCTGCCTGTCGCCCTAAACCGGAAGACGCCCCTGTGACCACGGCAATTTTACCATCTAGATTATAGGTTACTTCGGGCATTCTTATCCTCATCAAGTGACTAAAACGGCACAAAACTACCTCAAATACGCCACCAATGTGACCTGAAGCGGCAGACAACACAATTGCTAAACCTTTGCTTTTGCAAAAGGGCTTATTAACGGACTAGTAACCGACAGGGACTATCTTCTAACGACAGAGGAGATATTGCATATGCATGCAAACGCGCGGGTTCTGCTATACAGCGACACAGACAACAGCGGTGAATTAGCCGGCAAACTTGGGAAGCGCGGCTTTCTACCGTTGCCGGCAAGTTCACATGAAGATGCCCTGCGCATCGTCAATGGTGAATATCCCGATATTGCCATCGTCAATGCGACGAGTGGCGATCAGGGCGGCCGTCTGCGGGATGAGCTGCGGGCCTTACGACCTGATGGCGGTATCCCGACAATCGTAATTGGTCCCGGTACAGAGACACCGGAAGATAATCTTCAGACGGAGTGTCTGCCCGCACCCTTCCGCGATGCAGAGCTGTTCTCCCGCCTGCAGGTCCTCTCCCGCCTTGTCACTATGTAGGCAGAGTTGAATTTGCGTTCCGAGACGTCGGAGCTTTACGGCGTCGATGCGCCCGCCCACGTGGCACCACCCAGTGCCGTTGCCGGTGTCCGTATTTTGGTGATCAGTGGCGATGAGGGCTTGCAGAAATCTATCGCGGACACCATTGTGCCTTTTGCAACAGCAGACAACGTTGGCGATCCTTTTGATGCTATGGAGATGTTGCGGCAGAGCCCATTTGATGCGGTCGTTGCCGAACGAACGGATGATGTGGACGGCTTGTTGGATTTTTGCCGTGTCCTGCGCAATCATGCCAATTTGTTCAACATGCCCCTGGCTGTGTTGAGCAACAGTCGCGATCCCGCCGATCACGATCAGGCTTATGAAGCCGGTGCCTTGGACGTGCTGAACCTTGAAACCGAGATGGCACGCCTGTCGCCCCGCCTCCAGCACCTGGTCAAACAACAGCGCTATCGGCTGTCCATGCAGGAAGTCTATCGCGAGGGTCGCCATTACGCGGCGACGGAATCCCTGACCGGGCTGTTCGGCCATGGTTATCTGCATGTTCATTTGCAAAAGCAAATCGCCGAATGTGAAAGCCGAAACAAGGATTTGGCCCTGGGCTTTTTCGACATAGCCGATATGTCTGCCTTTAACGCCGAATATGGCTATGTGGCAGGCGATATGTTGCTGCGCCAAATTGGCAGTGCAATCGGCGGGTTAGTCCGTGCCGAAGATTTGCCCGCACGTTTCGGGGGCGACAAATTCTGCATTGTTTTGCCAGATACGGATTTGGCATCGGCCAGGCCTGTGTTGCAACGCATCGCGGGCGTGATCAATTTTACGGAATTTGCCATATCGGATATTGGCGAGTCTGTGAAAGTGCGCCTGAAAAACGGTTCTGCCCAGCTACAAACAGGCGATACGGCGGAAAGCCTGATCGCCCGGGCCCGCGCCGACATCCGCTGACATCCGGTGATGTTTGAAGGCGCCTGACAACGCTGTCGTCCGGCCGCCTTACGCTATGATGCCGGGATATGTAGAAGGGCCTTAACCTTCATCAAAAGGAAGCGTATTGTGGGGGAATGATTCACGTTGATATCATTTCCGATACGGTCTGTCCGTGGTGCTATATTGGCAAACGCCGGTTTGAGCAGGCGGCCGCGCTGCGCCCGGACTATGAATTTCAGGTCGGTTGGCGGCCTTTTCAATTGAACCCGGAAATCGTCCGTGAAGGTGTGCCGCGGCAGGAATTTCTGACCGCCAAATTTGGCGGTGTAGAACGCGCTGACCGGGTCTATGAGGCGGTAACCACGGCGGGCCAGGAAGTCGGCCTGGAATTTGATTTTCGCGGCATACCACGCCAACCCAATACCTTTGATTCCCACCGTCTGGTGCGCTGGTCAGAGACCGCTGGTCTGCAGGACGCAGTGGTTGAAGCCTTGTTTCAACGTTATTTCTGCGACCAAGTGGACGTGGGCGATCAGGCTGCATTGGTTGAGGTGGCGCGAAGTTGCGGTATGGACGGGGATCTGGTGCGGGACTTATTTGACCGTGACGCGGATCGGGATCTTGTCATGGCTGAAGAAGGCGTGGCCCGGCGCATGGGTATCAACGGCGTTCCCTGCTTTGTTATTGATCATAAATACGCCATTTCCGGTGCCCAGGACCCAACTGTTCTGACCAATGTTTTTGATCTGGCCATGCAGGATCACCTAAAAGATAATAACCGGGAAAATAGCCTGGAAAATGACCGGGGGCATGAAACAGGTGGGGCCTCTACGGTGCCACCTGCGCCAATTTCACCAACTGCCGGATCAGATAGTTAACGCCTTTTAGGCGGTCCACCGGCGCGTCCCAGGGCCTTTGAAAGACCAGTTTATGGTCGGGGCGTAGTTTCGCCGTGCCTTTGTTTTCATTGATCAACGCGACCAATCCACCTGGATTGGCAAAATTGTCATTGTGGAAGGTGATGGAGGCACCACCCGGTCCGGCATCGATCTTGGCCACATTCGCCTCCCGGCACATGCGTTTGATCGTGACGATGGCCAACAAATTATTCACTTCTTCAGGCAGGGGGCCGAAACGGTCGATCAATTCAGCGGCAAAGGAGTCGATTTCCGCCTCATCCTGCAAATGCGCCAAGCGCCGATAAAGACCCAGGCGCAAATCCAAATCGGCGACAAAATGATCAGGGATCAAGACGGCTGCGCCTAGATTGATCTGTGGTGACCATTCCTGATCGCTTGGATTGATCTCTCCCGCCGCACCACTGCGTGCCGTGGCCAGGGCTTCTTCCAGCATTTGGTTATACAGCTCAAACCCGACCTCGCGGATATGGCCTGATTGTTCTTCGCCCAACAGATTGCCCGCGCCGCGTAGATCCAGATCATGGCTGGCCAGGCTGAAGCCCGCCCCCAGACTATCGAGGGATTGTAGAACCTTCAGACGTTTTTCCGCCGCCTCTGTTGGGCGCGCCCGTGGCGGAAGGGTCAAATAGGCATAGGCCCGCACTTTGGAGCGACCAATGCGGCCACGCAGTTGGTATAGCTGGCTAAGGCCGAAATGGTCAGCACGGTGCACGATCAAAGTGTTGGCCGTCGGGATATCCAAACCGGATTCGACAATTGTGGTGGACAGCAAAACATCATAGGCACCATCGTAAAACGCCTCCATCACGTCTTCCAACTGGCGCGGTGCCATGCGGCCATGGGCGGTAACGAATTTTACATCCGGCACATGCTGGCGCAAAAAATCCTCGACCTCCGGCAGGTCCTTGATGCGG
>JAPKBD010000019.1 GCA_028824965.1 Alphaproteobacteria bacterium
CCCTCGTCGGCTAGAATAACCCGCGCGCCCGTGCGTCCCGCCCATTGCGCCGCCGCTAATCCGGCCGGGCCGGCACCCACGACCAAAACATCGCAATGGGCGTATTGTTTCTCGTAACGATCGGGGTCCGGGGTTTCCGCTGCCCGGCCCAGGCCCGCCATACGCCGGATCACACCTTCATAGACAGGCCACATATTGGTCGGCCACATAAAGGTCTTGTAGTAGAAACCGGCGGGAAACAATGGCGAGAGGCGGTCGTTCAAGCTTCCCAGGTCAAAATTCAGGCTGGGCCAGCGGTTTTGGCTTTCCGCCACCAGGCCGTCATAAAGCAGGATATCCGTGGCCCGTACGTTGGGTTCGGCGCGACCGCCCGTACGCAGACGTACCAGGCCGTTGGGTTCTTCGCCCCCTGCTGCCATCAGGCCCCGGGGCCGGTGATACTTGAAGCTACGCCCCACCACCCGAACGCCGTTTGCAATTAAGGCGGAGGCGAGTGTGTCGCCCGGATGGCCGTACATTGTTTCGCCGTCGAACTGAAATGACAGGCGCTGTGAGCGGTCGATACGACCACCTAACTCAAGCCGGTTTCCCCCCGACGTCATTTTGGCAACTCCGGCTTGTCATCGCCAACTTTATAGACTGCAACGATTTCATGGGTTGTGGTCGACCGAGCCATATTGAACCAGCGGCCACAGCCATTTGCGTGACGCCAACGCTCCAACTGCATGCCTTTCGTGTTCGTACGCATGAAGACGTAGTCGCCCCAAGCCTGGTCATCCATTTCAGCAGAGGCCGTGGGGCGGACGATATGACCTTCCCCGCCGCAGGAAAATTCCTCCTCTGACCGAGGGCCGCACCATGGGCAATCCAGCAACAGCATCTAATGGGCCACCGCGGCTGCGCCATGTTCGGCGACCAAGGCCCCGCTGTAAAACCGCTCCAACGCAAAGGGCGCGTTGAGGGGGTGGGGCGCGTCCTTGGCCAGGGTATGGGCGAACACGTGGCCCGACCCAGGCGTCGCCTTGAAACCACCGGTGCCCCAGCCGCAATTGAAATACAGACCTTTAACGGGCGTGCCTGAAATAATTGGGCTGGCGTCAGGACAGATATCCACAATCCCGGCCCACTGCCGCATCATCTTCAGGCGGGACGTGATAGGGAACAATTCCACAATGGCTCGGATGGTTTCCTCTATCACCGGCAGGCTGCCCCGCTGGGCGTACGAGATGTAGCCATCGATGCCCGCGCCAATGACCAATTCGCCTTTGTCTGACTGGGACATATAGGCATGCACTTTGTTGGACATGATAACCGTCGGCATGATCGGTTTTACGGGTTCGGAGACCAATGCCTGAAGCGGGTGACTTTCCAGGGGCAGACGAATATCCGCCATGGCCGCCAATACGGATGAATGGCCCGAGGCCACGACGCCAACTTTTGGCGTTTTGATATCGCCTTGGCTGGTTCGCACACCTTCAATCCGTCCCTCGCGTATATCGAACCCCGTAACCTCGCAGTTTTGGATGATGTGAACGCCCAAATGGTCGGCACCCCGGGCATAGCCCCAGGCCACCGCGTCATGGCGGGCGACACCAGCGCGACGTTGCAAAGTGCCGCCGACCACCGGATAACGAATGTTAGGGTCCAGGTTCAGGATCGGGCATAGTTCGGATAGTTGCGTTGGCCCGACCCATTCCGCATCGACGCCGGCCAGTTGATTGGCATAGATGCGCCGGCGCAATTCCCGTTCTTCGCCCGGATCATGGGCCAGATTGATCACGCCGCGCTGGGAGAACATGACGTTGAAGTTCAGCTCCTGGCTCAACCCCTCCCACAGCTTCAAGGCGTGTTCATAGATCCCCGCACTTTCCGGGTTCAGGTAGTTGGAGCGGACGATGGTTGTATTCCGACCCGTGTTGCCGCCGCCGATCCAGCCCTTTTCCAGCACCGCGATGTTACGCATACCGTGCAGTTTCGCCAGATAATAGGCCGTCGCCAGGCCGTGGCCGCCACCCCCGATAATCACCGCGTCGTAGGACGGGCGCAGGACAGGGCTGCCCCAGGCCTGGGGCCAATTGCGATGGCGCTGCAATGCATTGCGCGCGAGGGCTAGAATAGAATAGTTTGCCATAGCTGTTCTTAGGTACTTTAAGTGCCCTGGGTTCAATGCCTGCGGTTCTTGTTAGCGACAACGATATCATATAGCGCTCTGGCGCGCGGCGACAAAGTGGAAAGGTCCAACATGAGTAACGAGCCCATTTATCTAACAAAGACCGGCGAGATTGCCGAGATTGTCTTGAACCGTCCGGAGAAACTAAACGCCCTGAACAGCGCTTCCTGGGATGGCCTTATCGAACTGTTCGGCCAGGCCGGCGCGGATGATGCGGTGAAGGTGGTGATCCTCCGCTCCAGCGCGCCGCGCGCTTTTGCTGCGGGTGCGGATATTTCGGAATTTCCCATCGTGCATGCGACGCCTGAAAGTGCCGGTGCCTATCATGACAAGATCCGCACGGCCTATGACGCCATTTCGTCGCTGAACAAGCCGACCATCGCCATGATCCGGGGTGTATGTTTCGGCGGCGGCTGTGCCATCGCCCTGAATTGTGATTTGCGCTATATCGACCCCACGGCGCATTTTTGCATACCACCTGCAAAGCTGGGTATTGCCTACAGCCTGCACGAGACGAAGCGCCTGTCCGATTTGGTCGGCCCCTCAAAAACCAAGGAAATGTTGATGGGGGCCAAGGTCATCCAGTCTGATGAAGCGCTATCGATTGGCCTGGCGACACGTATGTTCGCAGCCGACGACCTGGAGGCGGAGACGATGGATTTCGCCCAGCAACTCAGCGGTCTGTCCCAGTTCACCATTCGCGCTGTGAAGACCATGGTGCATGAAATCACTGAAGGCGCGACGGACGAAACTGATACCTCCCATCGTCTGCGTGCAGAAGGCTTCGTCGGCCCCGACTACACCGAAGGCCGCAGCGCGTTTTTGGAGAAGCGCAAGGCCAGCTTCACTTTCCGCTGATCGGCATTAAGCTTTTTGAATGCCAGATAATGGTGCCGGCAATAATGCCCCAAAATGCCCCACTCACGCCGAAAAGTGTCATGCCGCTTGCTGCAATCAAAAAGGTCAGCGCGGGTGCCTCCAACTGGCTGGGCACGCTGAACGCTGCAGAGATTGAACCGACCAAAGCGGGGATAAGCGCAAGACCTGCCACGGCAGTTATCAACGCAGCAGGTGCAAAGCTGGCCAGGGAGACGACGGTCGCTGCTGCAAATGCCAACAATACGTATGCGACGCCGGAGGTAATGGCCGCCCAATAACGGCCCGCCGGATCCCGTCCCGCATCCTCGCCCGCCATCATTGCCGCTGTTATGGCGGACATATTGACCGGAATAGCACCAAAAGGTGCAATCACAAGACTGACCAAGCCGGTCTTGCGGATCAGCGCTGGCCGATCAACGGTATACTTGTTGAGCTCCAACACAGCAAAACCGGGAATGTTTTGACCGGCCATGGTCACGAGATAAAGTGGAAGTGCAATGGAAATGAAGCCTTGAAAGGTGAAGATCGGCATGACGGTGGTGAATTCAGGTAATAATGCAAAGTCTTTTTGTATGGGGCTTTCGGACACATCCAAATTAAAATAGAGCACGACAACAAAGGCCATCACCGCAAATGGCATCGCCGCAAGCTTGTTCCATGATAACCCGATCAGCCATGCGACAAGGACAGGTAAGATCAAAACCGGGATTGTCCCGAGTGCTATAGCGGGGGCTAGGCATAGTTTAAGCAAAACCCCGGCCAGCAATCCGTTCGCAATTGGCTTTGGAATAGCAGCAACAATCCGCCCCAACGCCGGAACGAACCCCGTTATTACAATCAATCCCGCGCAAAAGAGAAGCGCGCCAACGGCTTCGCCAAAGCCGCCCGGCAAGGCGGCGGTTGCAGCAAGGAAGGCAGCGCCCGGCGTCGACCATGCGACAGCTGCCGGGGTTCGCGTGGAAACGGGCAACCAGATGCTGCAAATACCCATTCCAATGGTCGCGAAGAACAAGCCCGTCGCCGCCTCCGCAGCGGTGGCACCCATCGCGGTTATCCCCGCGAGAACAATCGCGAATGACGCCGAGTAACCGACAAAAGCGGCGAGCAGACCCATATAAAGTGCAGGCACGGAGAAATCGCGAAACATTGGTTGCCGGTATCCTAGTCAATTGTCTTAGGCAAGTATGGCAAAGCCTCGCCGTCTTTTCCAGAGCCGACATTTCGACTCTTTGATTTTCGTATCCAAATGGTTAGGGTTTTTCGTGAAGGGAGTACGCGTCCCTGGAACACCGTATTGCCGCCTTTTTGGCCGCCTATGTGCGGGAAGGCGGATGTTGATTGGATAGGTACAGAATGGACGATACAAGCCAGCGCCAATGCGCCGAGCTTTTGGCAGAACTACGTCGAAGTGGCCGACAGCAGAGTGGCCTGGATCCGGATTTGACCCCGCCTGACAAGGAAACGGCTTACCGCATTGCCGAATTGGTGGAGGAAGCTTTGGCAGTGCAGGTGGTGGGTTGGAAGATTGCCGCGACCAATCCGGAAATGCAGAGGGCATTGCGCACGGATGAGCCAATTTACGGCCGGGTCTATGCGCCCAACATTCGCCGTAGCCCGGCCTCTTTCGATTTCCCGGCTTTATGCAGCCCGATCCCTGAGGTTGAATATCAGGCCAGCCTTGGCGCGGACTTGCCGCCGCGAAATAAGCCCTACACCGTCGATGAAGTGAGTGGCGCGGTGGCGTCTCTCCATCCTGGTCTCGAACTGCCGGAATGCCGCTTCATTCACGACGATCAATTTCCGCCTTTGCCTGCCATTCTCGCCGACGGCGCGGGCAGCGGCACAATCATTAGTGGCCCCGCCATCGAGGATTGGCAAAATCGGGATATTGCCGGACAAGAAGTTGAACTGTATCGCAATGGCGAAAAAATTCGCTCCGGCTCGGCAACAGCCGCACTCGAACATCCGATGGTGCCCCTAACCTGGCTTGCCAATGCGCTGTCACGAACAGGGATCGGATTGAAGGCCGGCCAAATGATCAGCACGGGAACCATGACCGGCATGCTCAGGCCTCGCCGTGGCGATACCTATTTGGCGAAATTCGGACCGTTTGGGGAGGTTTCGCTGCAGCTCGATTAAGGCCAGCTTTACGTTTCGCTAAAGCACTTTGCTTGCGGTTAGATGGATCACCGGGTCAAGCCCGGTGATGACGGCGCTGTTGTGTCCCGCACGCCATCCTCGTCATTACCGGGCATCGACCTGGTAATCCATGTCGATGCTAAAACCGGCCTTATGTATAACCGGGCGGTGGTCGAAAGCCGACGATGTCGCGGGCGACCAGGCGGCAGAATTCTATGGCTGTTTTATCCTCGCCCTCGGCTGCGACCGCTTGCAAGCCTACAGGCAGCCCCTCTGGGCTGAGGCCTGCCGGGCCGACGGTGGAGGGCAAGAAGACCAGGTTGGGGTAGCCGGCCCAGAACATCTGGTCGACGCCGATTTGTGGTTTGCCATTCACAGTGATGGTGCGGTTGTGGCGTTCGCCTTCCTGGTCATGGGGCCAGGCGGCAGACGTAGCGGCCGGGCACAACAGGATATCCCAATCCTGGAAAAAGTCGGCCCAGGCGTGGCGCATGAGGTGCCGTTCGTTATCCATATGCAGCCATTCCCGATGGGGCAACAGGACACCGCGGGCCATGCGGGCGAAATAACTGCTCTGATCGGTCGCGCTATCGGCCATAACGCCTTCGAAGCGTGCGACCTCCTCAGCACCTGACCTGCGCGACGTCGCGGCCCGCAACATGATGATGTAAAGCTCCATCACGCGCGCGGCATCAATGTCGGGGCGGGCGGTGTCACTGACCCGCGCCCCTGCCTTTGCCAGGCTGTCGGCGATGTCGGAGAGATTATCCTGATAGGATTGTTCCACCTCCGCCGCCGGGTCGCTCAACATAAGGGCGACGCGAAAGTCTCGCAGATTGGTCTTGCGCGGCTTTGGCAATTCCAAGCGCCAGGCAGCGGCCCCGAACTTGTTGGGCCCGGCTGTGATGTCCAATGATAGCGCCAGATCCTCAGCCGATCGCGCCAGGGGTCCGACCACGGTAATGTCGGATTTGTTATAAACGCCGGGCAGGGACTGGCCGTCAGTCGGCACGATGCCAAAGGTCGGCTTGTGCCCGAAGACGCCGCAATAATGGGCCGGGTTACGGATGGATGCGCCAATATCGCTGCCGGTTTCCAACCCCGTCAGGCCGGCTGCTAAGGCTGCTGCCGAACCGCCCGATGAACCACCGGGTGTACGGCCCAAATCCCAGGGATTGTTGGTGGTGCCATAAATATCGTTGAACGACTGCCAGTCCGCCAGATGGATCGGCACGTTGGTCTTACCGAAAATATTGGCACCCGCACCTAACAGCCGATCCACCAACAAGGCGTTACTGTCGGCAATATTGTCCTTCATGGCCGGCACACCAAAGGTCGTGGGACTGCCTTTCAGGTTGAAGGATTCTTTCACAGTCATGGGCAGGCCATGCAACGGCCCCCAATCTTCGCCCCTGGCCAGGGCTTCATCCGCTGCTTTTGCACGCGCGCGGGCACCTTTCGGATCCATCCAGATGATGGCGTTCAAGGCCGGGTTATAATCATCCACCCGGGCCAAAAAATGTTCCAACAACTCCAACCCACTGATCTGTTTGCTTTTGATCTTGACGACCAGTTCGATGGCACTTTCGAAATGCAACTCAGTCATTGTCTTGATCCTCCGCCTCATCGCGCTTAGCGAAAACATCCTTGGCGATGGCGGCTGCGGTCAGGGCGGTGGGCCAACCGGAATAGAACGCCATGTGGGTGATCGCTTCGATCAATTCTTCACGCGTGACGCCGTTATCAAGGGCCCGGTCCAAGTGGCCGGGCAACTGGCGTTCCCGGTTCATGGCGACCAGGCCGGCAACTGTAATGAGGCTGCGGTCACGCTTTGATAATTCCTCTCGTTCCCAGACATCGTCGTAGGCAATCTTCTCGGTCAGCTCCACCAATTTCGGCGCGGTATCCCGCAACAGGTCCAACCTGCTGGGTTTCTTACTCATATGCTCTACTCCATCTCGTCAACTACTCTAACTCTATGGTGCCGGGGGGTTTTGAGGTGACATCGTAGACGACCCGGTTGATGCCGCGCACTTCGTTGATGATGCGGGTGGAAACACGGCCCAGGAAGTCATGCTCAAAGGGATAATAATCCGCTGTCATGCCATCGGTGGAGGTCACGGCGCGCAGGGCGCACATATAATCATAGGTGCGCTGGTCACCCATAACGCCGACGGTACGCACGGGCAGGATGGCGGCAAAGGCCTGCCAGATCACATCATAAAGACCGGCCTTGCGGATTTCATCCAGATAAATCGCATCGGCCTTGCGCAGGATCTCCAGCTTCTCACCGCTGATTTCACCGGGACAGCGGATTGCCAAGCCGGGGCCGGGAAAAGGATGTCGTCCCACCAGGCTTTCAGGCAGACCAAGGGTACGGCCCAAATCGCGCACTTCGTCCTTGAACAACTCCCGCAGGGGCTCCACCAATTGCATGTTCATGCGTTCGGGCAGGCCGCCCACATTGTGGTGGGATTTAATCGTTGCCGATGGCCCGCCGGAGGGGGATACGCTTTCGATCACATCCGGATACAGCGTGCCCTGGGCCAGGAAGTCCGCGCCGCCGATGCGTTTGGCCTCTTCCTCAAACACATCAATGAAGGTGGCACCGATGATCTTGCGCTTTTGTTCCGGGTCGCTGACGCCTTCCAGTTTGCTTAAGAACAAATCGGAGGCATCCCGGTGCACGAGGGATAGGTTGTAATGTTCCTGGAACATCGCGACGACCTCTTCGGCCTCACCCTGGCGCAACATGCCATGATCCACGAAGACGCAGGTCAACTGCTCGCCAATTGCCTCGTGCAACAGGATGGCCACGACGGAGCTGTCGACGCCGCCTGACAGACCACAGATAACTTTGCCGCTGCCTACCTGGGCCTTAACGCGGGCCTCAGCCTCATGACGGAATGCGGCCATGGACCAGGTGCCTTTGCAGCCGGCTATATTGTGGCTGAAGTTGCGCAATAGCGCGGTGCCGTCGGGCGTATGGATAACTTCCGGGTGGAACTGCACGCCATAAAATTTCCGCTCATCGTCGGCCACAATGGCAAAGGGGCAATTCGCGGAGGTGCCGACCACGCGAAAGCCGGGCGGCAGGTCGATCACCCGATCACCATGGCTCATCCAGACTTGGTGGCTCTGTTCTGATTGCCAGATGCCGTCGAACAAGGGGCAATCGTCAGTGACCTCAACAAAGGCACGACCAAATTCCTGATGGTCCGATGCCTCAACCCGCCCGCCTAATTGTTCGCACATGGCCTGTTGGCCATAGCAAATGCCAAGCACGGGGATGCCCATGTCAAACAGGCTTTGCGGGGCCCGGGGGGTATCGCTTTCGGTGGTGGAGGACGGCCCGCCAGATAAGATGACCCCGTTGGGGCGGCGTGCGGCCAGGGCCTCCTCACCCTTAAAGTAGGGCACGATCTCGCAAAAAACGCCGCTTTCGCGTAGTCGCCGGGCAATCAACTGGGTGACCTGACTGCCGAAATCGAGGATCAGGATGCTTTCGTCGTGAGATGTATCAGTAATATTCATAGGGCAGATTTACGACGGCCCCTACCACCTGCGCAAGGTCTTTCACCCGACCACCGGCAAGTTCTCTATTTTGGCCGGTAGGCGGCGACGGCGGCTTTCAGGTCGTCGTATTCTTCACAGCCAAAAAAACAGATTCTGTCCAATTCAGCCAAATTCTTTTTTGCCATTTCCAGATTGCCCACCGCCAAATAGCTTTCGCCCACATATTCATGGGCACCATGATGGTCCGGGTTCATCTTGAGGGCCAGGGCGTAGTTCTTGAAGGCCTCGTCGTACTGCCCCAAATTACGGTGGGCAAAGCCAAGATAATTATAGATATCCGCCGTCGCCGTGTTTGCCGCCACATCCCGTTGCAACAGATTGATGGCACCGGTCCAGTCCTCGTCGGCAATGGCCTTGCGCGCCGCCGGTCCCCAGGGGCTGTCCTTGACCGTATCTTCCTCACTGCCCGCGGCATAGGAAACCGTTGCAGCAGGTAACCAAAGCATCAGTGCTGTCAAAACCGAAATTATCAGCTTCATGGTCATTCCCCAGTTCGCCTTGGATCAGAGTTCGATAATAACCATTTCCAGGTCGATTTATCCAGTATTCCGGCCCCGTTCTGTCACCGACGTTGCAGGACCGCGACGAAAAAGCCATCGGTGCTGTGTTGGGCCGGCGTCAGGCGCAGATAGTTGTCGGTGGCGGGACACGGCGTTTCCATGACGCTGTCCCAAACCTCTGCAATAGGCACCACATCGAATTCCGGATGATCGCCCAGGAAGCTTTCGATCTGGTCCTCGTTCTCCTCCACCAAAACGGAACATGTGGCATAGATTATCCGACCACCGGGTTTGATCAAGGGGGCGGCCTGGCGCAGAATTTCGCCTTGGGTGATGCAATATCCGGCTACTTCTTCCTGGCTTAGCCGCCATTTACTTTCCGGATTGCGACGCCAGGCACCAGAACCGCTGCAAGGCACGTCCAGCAGAACCCGGTCCGTCTTGCCTAACTGTTCCTTAAGTACGGTCTTGGCCGCGGGATCTGCCAGGGCGTGCACTTGGATATTGCGGGCCCCGGCCCGTTGCAGGCGTTCACGCAAGGGGCGCAGACGGCGGGGGTTCTTATCGAACGCGAAAACCTGCCCCTTGTTGGCCATTTTTGCGGCGAGTGCGAGGCTTTTACCACCGGCACCGGCGCAATAATCGATCACCATTTGGCCTGCCTGGGCCGCGCAAAGTAATGAGACCAATTGCGAGCCTTCGTCCTGGATCTCAACCGCGCCGTGTTGATACAATGGGTGATTGGACAGGGACCGGCGGCTGTCTAACCGCAACGCAGTGGGTGCCAGGACGCCCGGGGTCACGGGAATTTCGTCTCTTTCCAGGACACGCATGACCTTTGCCATAGTTGATTGCAGATCGTTGACCCGAAGGTCGACTTCAGCCCGGCCCAGCATGGCAGCCATCTCAACTCCCAGATCAGGGCCAAAGCGCCGTTCCAACGATGCTTGCAGCCATTCGGGATAGTTGCCCGTGACCCAAGGGGGGATGTCGTCGGGCTCTGGCTGTGCCAATTTGGTCAAGGCTGCCTGTTCGTCATCATCCAGGGGGCTGGGACAAAACTTCTCACCATTGAACAAATTGGCAATGGCCTCTGCCTCGGCGTCGTCTTCCGCCATCAGGTGAGCCAGGATCAGATGGCGACTGTCATCGCCCCCCGATCGCCAGGCATATTCGCCACGGCGGCGCAAAATCCCATAAACCATTTCCGACACGGAGCGACGGTCTTTCGAGCCCGCGTATCTGCGGGAGCGGAAATAATTTCCAACCAAGTGGTCTGCCGGGGTACGGGTACCCGCAATTTCGTCCAACAGTTCTATGGTCGCTTGAACGCGGGCTCCGGGTATCATTGATTTATAGCCTTTAGGTGGAACATTATGACGGGTAAATTATGATGGGTTTAGGGGATAATTTGGCGCTTCCCGGGTCAGGGAAACATCATGCACATGGCTTTCCCGGAAACCGGCCTGGGTCACGCGGACGAATTCACAATTGCTGCGCATATCGTCCAGATTACCGTTGCCCGTATAGCCCATGGCCGCGCGCAGACCGCCGATCAATTGATGGATGATGTTGGCGACAGGGCCTTTATAGGGCACCCTGCCTTCGACACCTTCGGGCACCAGTTTCATGGTATCGCGAATTTCTTCCTGAAAATATCGATCCGCCGAACCGCGCGCCATGGCCCCCAACGATCCCATACCGCGATAGGATTTATAGGATCGGCCCTGATATAGGAACACTTCGCCCGGTGCTTCCTCTGTGCCGGCCAACAATGATCCGATCATGGCGCAATCGGCACCCGCCGCAATGGCCTTGGCCAAATCACCGGAATATTTGATGCCGCCGTCTGCGATCACAGTCGTGTTGTTCTTTTGGCAGGCTTCCACCGCCTCCATAATCGCCGTCAGCTGCGGCATTCCAACACCGGCGACGATCCGCGTGGTGCAGATGGAACCGGGCCCAATGCCCACCTTTACAGCATCCGCGCCCGCATCCATCAACGCCTTGGCACCGGCGGCAGTGGCGACGTTACCTGCGGCCAGTTGGGTATAATTGGTAAGCTTCTTGATCTCGTTGACGCTGTTCAGAACACCGGCTGAATGGCCGTGCGCCGTATCGACGATGATCAAATCCACGCCCGCATCGATCAACGCCTCGGTCCGGGCCATGCCGTCGGCGCCAATGCCCGTGGCAGCGGCAACCCGCAGGCGGCCCTGCTCGTCCTTGGCGGCATTGGGATAGGTTGTCGCCTTTTCCATATCCTTGACGGTGATCAGACCGACGCATTTATAATTATCATCCACCACCAGCAATTTTTCGATCCGGTGTTTGTGTAGCAGACGTCTGGCAGCGTCACTATCGCCTGTGTCGACGCCGTCGCGAACGGTGACCAGGTTTTCGTGGGTCATCAATTCCTTGACTGGTTGGCGCTTGTCGGTGGCAAAGCGCACGTCCCGGTTGGTCAGGATGCCGGCCAGTTTGCCGCTGCCCTTTTCGACCACGGGAATGCCGGAAATGCCGTGATGCTGCATTAATAACTGCGCCTCTTCCAGGCTTTGATCCGGGTGAATGGTGACCGGGTTGACGACCATGCCGGCCTCAAACTTTTTCACCCGGCGGACTTCTTCGGCCTGTTCCTCGACCGTCAAATTCTTGTGGATCACGCCCAGGCCGCCCAACTGCGCCATGGCGATGGCCAGGCGATGCTCCGTCACCGTATCCATGGCTGAGGAGAGGAGGGGGATGCCCAGGGGAATGGCCTTGGTCACGTGGGTATTGGTTGCGACCTGATTGGGCAACACAGCGGATGCAGCGGGCCTTAAAAGTACATCATCGAACGTCAGTGCCTCAGATATTTTCATATCTCGGTCTACCTCCCACAAAGCTGGCATTGGAATGGTCGCGCACTATGCCACGGCCATATGTAAAAAAGTAGGGCGCATGAAGCGCCCTTTGATTTGTTTGAACCGCGATCGGCACACATTTGCGTCATCGATTACCACCTGCATCATCGGCACTACCTTTAATATCAGCCTCCGCCTCGGCCGCCATGTCACCGCCGACGAATTTGGTCGGATCGTCGCTATACATGCCGGGATAATGTTTTGCGAAAGAGGCTTTGATGTCAGCAAACGGAATGTCGGCAAAGGTGCCGTGATCAGTGATGTATTCCATATGCTGATTGCCGGCAGCATCAAGGGGATGAAATACCGAGTCGTGCCGGCCATCAAATTCCAAAGGCAACGTGCCAAATTTTTCACACAGGCTAAGATTAAAGGCAGGTGTCGCCTTGACCCATTTGCCTTCCAGCCAGATCTCTACATAACCGTGATAGACGAACAGATCCGTCTGCATCAATTCAACCATACGCTTGGAGGCGAGGTGGTTGCGCACATCGGCAAAGCCCAGGCGGGCGGGAATGTCCAAAACCCGGCAGGCCGCCGCCATCAACGCGCCTTTGGTGATGCAAAAGCCATCACCGCGTTCTATTACGGAACTGCCCTTCATGCCGTGTTCCGTCATTTCCACGCCATAGGGGTCATAGCGGAAATCGTCGCGCACGCCGTAATACAGGCGCACGGCCTTCTCCAGGTCCGTTCCGTCCCTGCCGCCGACCCGCTGGGCATAGGCAATCACCTCGTGGTGGTCACTGTCCACAAAGGTGTTGGGATCAAGGTAGGGCTGAAAATTCTCAGCATTATTTGGATTGGATGGCGCTTCGTTCATGATGCGACATTCCATTACGCCGCTTTAATCGATCGCACAACGTAATTTTGATCCAATTTCAATTCAGGGCCTAAGTTTCGTCGTTTTCTGTACTTTCACCACCACGATAACCTGTGGCAACCACATACATCTCGGCTGAATCGGAGCGGGAGGCCGCTGGCTTAGCGTGGCGGACCGATTTGAAATCCCGTTTTAAGGCCTTCAACAATTCCTGCTCCGCGCCCCCTTGCCAAACCTTGGCGACGAAGCCGCCGCCCTCTGCCAGCACGCCCTTGGCCAGATCCAGGGCCGCCTCCGCCAAGGCGATGATGCGCAGATGGTCTGTGGCCTGATGGCCCGTCGCGGGCGGTGCCATATCGCTGAGGACCAGATCAGCCCGTCCGCCGGCCGGTCCACCAGCACCTTCACTTAGGGCATCGCGAATGGTGGCTTCCGTTTCCAGGTCCATAACGTCACCGACCAGCATCTGGGCCCCGGCCATGGCGTCCATTTCCGTGACATCCACGGCGATAACCAGGCCGCCGGACGCCCCACCAGACCCGCCACCAGTTCCGCCGCCAGTTCCGGCACCATACCCTTGGGCGTTGAGGATCACTTGGGTCCACCCACCAGGGGCCGCACCCAGATCAACTACTGCCTGGTTACGCTTTAGCAAGTGAAACTTCTCGTCCAGCTGCAACAGTTTATATGCTGCGCGGGATCGATAGCCGTCTTTCTTGGCGGATATAACGTAGGGATCGTTCAATTGCCGTTGCAGCCAGCGTGTCGAAGACGAATTACGCCGCCGGGCCGTCTTAACCCGAACAGACAAATGCCGCCCCGATGGTGTAGATTTGGCCGCACTACTTTTGGCACCACCCTTAGCGCCCCCGCCTTTGCTGCCCCCGCCTTTGTTACCAGATCCTGCCGCCATTAGTTTGCGCCCCCAGAAGTTTTTTCAGAAGCGTTATTGGCGGCGTTATTGAATGTTTTGCCCGCATTCATCAATGATAACAACAGCCCCTCGCGGACGCCGCGATCCGCCACCCGCAATCTCTCACATGGCCAAGTACGCTGGATCGCTTCCAATATGGCACAGCCCGCGACAACCAGGTCGGCGCGGCCGCGACCGATGCAGGGGTGGTTGGCGCGTTCTTCCATACTCATGCGGCGCAATTTTTCTGATACCGCACGCGCGGTCTCAACCGACAGCCATAGGCCATCCACTCGTTGTCGATCATATTTTTGCAGGCCCAGATGGATGCCGGCCAGGGTTGTCACTGTGCCGGATGTACCGATCATCTGCACGCCGCCCGTATTCGGGCCACCCATATAGGCGTTGATGTTCTGGGTCGCCTCGAACGCTTGAAAATCGACCAACAGCCGTTGCACCAGATCCTCGTACTCTTGCGGGTTGAAATCACCGCCGCCATGACGTTCTGCGATGCCAACCACGCCGTGGGGCATGGAGGTCAAGGCAATGGGCTTGATGCCCACTTCAAGGTCATTTTCGGCCCAGATCAATTCCGTACTACCACCGCCAATGTCAAAGACCAGGGTATGGCGGGCCTCGGCCACCAACAGGGGGCGGCAACCGGCCACGGCCAGGACGGCTTCTTCCTCCGCCGTGATGGTCTCCAGGTACAGGCCGGCTTCCTTGTCTACGCGAGCCAGGAATTCATCGCAATTCACCGCCTTGCGACAGGCGGCGGTGGCAACGCAACGGGCCCGGGTTACCTTGCGGCGGCGCATCTTGTCGGCACAGATTTTCAGGGCCGCAATGGTGCGGTCCATAGCCGCCTCCGACAGACGCTTGTTGCCCTCGACGCCCTCACCCAAACGCACGATGCGGGAAAAGGCATCAACCACGCGAAAACCCTCATCCAGGGGGCGGGCGACCAGCAGACGGCAGTTATTGGTGCCCAAATCGATGGCGGCATAGGTATGGGTAATTTTCGCCCCATTTTGACCGGCGTCATTGCGCCTGGTCCGCTCATTCCAATGCTGTGTTGACACTTTTGTTCTCGCCACTGACGCGAATGAAACCGCGTATGAAAACTCCCTGTCCTTAACTTGACCCTTTGACGGGTTCCTGGCAATAGGCAGACCTAAGTATTCCACCTGTTGACATCACTATCCGGAACCCAGTATGCCACCCTATTGCGCGCGCCTTCACATAGATTTTTTGTGTCCGGCGCACCTGTTGGGAACTCGTCTAATGGTAGGACAGCGGACTCTGACTCCGTAAGTCCAGGTTCGAATCCTGGGTTCCCAACCAATTTCTCCCGGGTATGTGCCGTCCGCTAAAATTCACGATCACAGAGACGATCGGCGATCTTCGGGCCGCTGTTTTTTTGCGTCGTCTTATTTGGCCTTGCGATAGTCCAGGCGGTGCATGCATTCGGAATAGAGGCGGTTGCGTTTGGCGTTTTCTTCCAGTGTACGGGAAGTTTGAGCATTGGAAGTGGTGTTGCGGACAGTGCTTTGTCGCCGCCGTACATCGATCTGCGGGCCTGTGGCACCGCCGACTTGGTCCATCTGGCGTTCTGCCTGCCGACTTGCGCCGCGATAACAGGCGGAGCTGTCTTGTTTAAACATCTCGGCATTGCCACTGGGTTTGCTCCATACCGGATCCTGGGCGCAGGCGGCGACGAAAAACAGACCGATAAGTAAACTCGCCTGGCAGGCCGAGCGCAAGATCTAGGTGGCGGACATAGGTTTTCCTTCACAAATTGGCTGATTTGGTAATGTATCAGCGCTGCATGGTATATGGTAGCGTGTAAAGTTTTCGACAAAGTTACCATTGTCGACTGGTTTTGGGCAGTATTGGGCAGGGCGTTGGATATGTTTCACACGGAAATTTGCGATCTATTGGGCATTCGCTATCCCATTCTGCAGGGTGCCATGCAGGGCGCGGGCGGCCCGGACCTGGTTGCCGCAACCTCCCAGGCCGGGGGTTTAGGCATTCTGCCCACCTTTGGCGGCACAGAGGATGCGCTGTATGCGGATATCGAAGCCGCGCGCAAGCTGACGGATAAACCCATTGCCGTGAATATTACGCCTATGGGCCGGGCGTTTACCGAAAGCCGGGCCAAGGTCTGTGTGGAGATGGAGGTGCCCATCGTCACCACCGGCCGAGCTGATCCCGGCGAGGCCGCCGTGGGCACCTTAAAAGATGCGGGCGTCATCGTCATTCCGGTCATCCCCACGGTGGAACATGCCCTACGGGTGCAGGCCGAGGGTGTGGATGCGGTCATCGCATCCGGCACAGAGGCCGGCGGCCATGTGGGCGGTGTGGCGACATTGCCCTTGGTGCCACAGGTGGTGGATGCCCTGGATATTCCGGTTCTGGCAGCAGGCGGCATCGGCGATGGTCGGGGCTTTTTGGCCATGCTGGCCCTGGGCGCGGTGGGTGTGCAGTTGGGCACGGTTCTTGTCGCCGCGAAAGAGGCTGCGGTAAACGATTGGTACCGCAACGCAGTCCTGGATATGAAGGCAACGGATACTATTGTCTCGGCCGTGTTGACGGGTGCCACAGTGCGCTGTATCGCGACGCCTGAAATTCGCGCCTTTGAGGATGCACGCATGTCCGGTGCCCCGAAAGAAGAGCTGAAACAGCTGCGCCTGGACGCCCGGAAAAACTATGGCCATTCCGATAAGATCGATAAGAGCAAGCGGGACCAGGGTACCGCCGGGCAGGTCGCCGGCATGATCACAGAGATCAAGACCACGGCACAGATTATTGAGGACATGATTAGGGACGCAGCTGCTTTGAGTGCGAGTATGGCAGGCTTGGCCCAGGAATCCGCAGTTGCGGCGGAATAAGACTTCCGTAACCGGATATATGTAGAATACCTGATTAGGACCCTATGAAACCGCGTATATTACTCATTGTTCATCAGCAAACCTCCACCCCGGGCCGGATCGGCCAATTGGTGGAGACTTATGGTTGTGAGCCGGTAATCTGCCGTCCCGCCTGTGGCGACGCTTTGCCCACGACTTTGGACGATTATGCCGGTGCCGTAATGTTCGGCGGTCCCATGAGCGCCAATGACGACCATATACCCTTCATTCGGGATGAGTTGGATTGGATGGACGTGGCCCTGCGTTCGGGCAAACCATTTCTGGGCATCTGCTTGGGCGCACAAATTCTGGCGCGCTTTTTGGGCGGCACGGTTGCGGGTCACAGGCAGGGCTTTCATGAAATCGGCTATTACAAAGTAACGCCGTCGGCAGGGGGCCGGGATCTGTTCGATGACGAACAGTATTTTTATCAATGGCATAGCGAAGGCTTCACGATCCCCAATACGGTTGAACATCTGGCACAGAGCGAGCTGTTCCCCAATCAGGCGTTTCGCACCGGCAATGCCTACGGGCTGCAGTTCCATCCAGATGTTACGGCTGAGATGATGCAGCGGTGGAGCACGAAAGCGGCCCATCGTATGGTCCTGCCAGGCGCCCAGGCCCGCGATCGACAACATGCGGGATTGGCCCGCCATGGAGATCGGGTCGATGCCTGGTCGCACAAATTTTTTGGCCGTTGGCTGGCCCCTGCCCCAGAGGATGCCGCCATGGTCACACCTAAGGCCGCAAACTCTGGGGCCGGTAGTGATTAGGAAATTGCCTATCTAATCCAGGTTTAATTATTCAGGTCCTTATGGCGACCGCGACTTATCGAATATTGCGCTAAAGTCTCGCCATAGTATCGGTCCGTCTCTCCGCCAGAGATCATGCCCAGTTTCTCCATCACCCGGCGTGATGCCGTGTGATCGGGCCGGGTGAAGGCCAGAATTTCCCGTACGCCCAGATTTGAAAAGCCCCACGCTAATACGGCCTCTGCCGCTTCTGTTGCCAGGCCGTGGCCCCAGTGGCTTTGCCCCAATGCGTACAGCAACTCAACGGCGCTGATCCGGTCGGGCAACAGGCGCAGACCACAATAGCCAATGACCGATCCATTAATGGATCCTGCCGTCGCTCCTTCCTCATGGAGCCGCAAGGCCAGGGCACCACAGTCCCCTTCGCGCCATTCTTCCCGGGCAGCCGTAATAAACCTGTCCGCGAACGCTGCAGCACCTTTCCGGCCCATAGGCGCCATGGCCAAATGCTGGCGCACCGCTTCGTCGGCGAACAATTCGGCCAAATCCCCTTGGTCCGCGCCAACAAAGGGGCGCAATGACAGTCGAGGTGTTTGCAGGGCAATTTTCATAGCGGGCAGGTTAACCCATATCGGGCTGCGGCAATATGACCCAGTCACGATGATTTGAGGGCATTTTTGTTTTCAACCCTTTCAAATTTCACTCACAGACCCCATATTATGTCTAATGACCATCCGTTGCCGCGCCGAGGATAACAGGCAGCGGGTGGGCTGATGCCCTTTATTTTAGGCATCTAGGGCCCCGGTAGCCGCCAAAAGCAATGCCCCCTCCTCTCCGGCAGCGGCAACGGGGCCCTTTCTTTGTCTTGCGACGAAATAATACCTGGATTGTCGTCACCTGACGGAACGTGCGCATTCGATTAATCTAATCGATATATATTTCACTAACCGATCTGTGCCGCATTGGTTAATATTGCAGCTCTGTTTGTATCCTTTGGGGGGATCTGAATTGTGATCGGCGGTTAAGGGAAGAATCTATGGAAATGACGCGGACCCACGGTGCGCCTTCTTTTGAAGATGCTTGCGCACGTCGAGGCGCGACGCCAACGGACATGTCCTGTCGTGACTGTGCGGTTCATTCCCGCGCATTCTGCGCTGTCCTTGATGACGAGACGCTGGTGCGGCTGGAAGCGCTGCACAGCTATTGCGACCTTTCGGGTGAAGACAGCCTGTTTATGGAAGGGGATGATGCGACATATTTTTACACAATTCTGTCAGGCTCATTCCGCCTTTCCAAATTGTTGCCGGATGGACGCCGGCAAATCACCGGCTTTGCGTTGCCGGGCGAATTTATCGGGCTGTCCCTGGGCGAAACATATGACTGCAACGCAGAGGCGTTGACCGTTTCCAAGCTGTGCCGTTTTACCGTGACAGATTTAAAACAGATCGGCCGGGAGAATCCTGAAATGGAAGGCCGGCTTTTGACCATGACCCACACCACCCTTAATTACGCACAAGACCATATGCTGTTATTGGGTCGTATGAATGCCAAGGAAAAAGTCGCATCTTTCCTCTGCAGCTTGATGAAACGGACGGCGGGTATTGATCAAACCAGTGACCATATCTCTCTCCCCATGAGCCGGTCTGACATTGCCGACTATCTGGGATTGACCATTGAAACTGTAAGCCGCACATTTATCCGGCTAAAAAACGACAAGATCATTTCACTTCCCGATCACGCCCGGGTTAAAGTTGATGATATGACAGCACTGGTCAGTCTGGCGGAGGGTTAGCGCTAGTTTTTCCGTCCGGTAATCATGCCGTCGTTTAGCGTATCAGGGTGCTGGGTGAGGCTGGTTAAGTGAGCGAACAACAATTATCACATAGATCTATTTCGGGCGGGCGTCCTGAGGGGCAGCTGCCCCAGTGGGCTTGGCTGTGGCTGCCCATCGCGGCCATTGTGATCGAACTTGGCTTTCGCATCATTAATGAACCCCTGTACCGCACCTTGTGGCAAAGCGAACTGGGGCCGGTGGAAACCGGCACCGTCGTGGTTTTGCTGCCGGGCATAATTGCGGGGCTGTTCGCCTTTCGTTACACCCAGCTGTTACCCATGCGATGGTTAGTTGGCTGGCTGGTCGTGATGATCTTGGGCAGCACCTATTTTGGCGGTGAAGAAGCATCCTGGGGTCAGCATTGGCTGGGCTGGGAGACGCCCGAGGCGATGAGCAACCTCAACGATCAGGGTGAGACGAACCTGCACAACACATCATCCTGGCTGGACCAAAAGCCGCGCCTGGCGTTGGAGCTGGGGGTTCTGGTCGGTGGATTGCTGTATCCGCTGTTTCTGCTGCTGGGACGACGACGGCGGCCAAACCACCCTCTGGATCCGCAGTATTGGTTGTGGCCGACGCAACAATTATTACCCACGGCCATACTGGCCATTGCCATTGGATTGCCCCAACGCCTGGAAAAATGGTTCGGCTGGCCCATACCCTATCCCCTGGACATCAGGGCCAGCGAAACCCAGGAATTCTATTTCGCGCTGTTTCTGGCCCTGTATCTGGTCTCATTTCAGCGTCGTCTCTATGCGGAACGAAGCTGACGTCCTGTCCTTAATCGCGGCTGATCCATGGATGATGGCCGCCTTGGAAGCTGTCCGACAGCTCGACCTGCCCGACTGCTGGATAGGGGCGGGATTTGTCCGGGGTAAAGTGTGGGATCATCTGCATGGCTTTGCGCGCGCAACCGCATTGGATGATGTGGATGTGCTGTATTTTCAAAGCTCCCATATTGGCGAAGATCGCGAACGGGTGATTGAAGGGCAATTGCGCCAGGCCATGTCCGGCCCGGTTTGGTCCGTGAAGAACCAGGCCCGGATGCATCTGCGAAATGGCGACCGGCCCTACACGTCGACAACTGACGCCATGGGGTTCTGGCTGGAAACCCCCACTTGTGTTGCCGTTCGCCTTCAAGGTAACGGGGCTTTGGAATTTCTGGCGCCTTATGGCATCTACGATTTGCTTGCCATGATCATCCGCCCCACGCCGGCGGGGCAACGCCGGGCCCCGGCATTTAACGAACGTTTGAACAGGAAAAACTGGTTGCGAAACTGGCCCCAAAGCCGTGTAATGTGGCCTGAGTGATCTGGCGGAAGGAAATCTAATGTTGATATCTACGGCGACTGAAACCGCAAGGGCACGGGAGATAATCCATCTTGTCGATGACCAGCCTTATACGGGCCGGGAGTACATTGGTTCTGCACCAAAGCCGGGAACACCTGGCTATGGCCAGGGCATGACGGATGATCATAACGTCGATGAAGCTGGGCCACAGGCTTATCTGGTAATACAGCCACCCCATTCAACAACCCGGCCGCATTTTCACCAAACCAACCAGTTCCAGCTTTTTGTGGCGGGTGGTGGCCGCGTCGGGAAGTTGCGGGCGGATCCTCTCACCGTGCAATATGCCGGCAGCCACACGCCCTACGGTCCAATTTTTGCTGAGGATCAGGGCATCCATTATTTCACCCTGCGCCAGGCCTGGGATTCAGGGGCGAAATATCTGCCCGCCAACAACGACTTGCTGGAAAAGGGCCGTCAACGTCAGGTCGTTGGCGTGAAATCAGATGCTACGGGCCCCGAAAATTTCGAAATCGCCGACACACTGCAAACAGAATACCTGATTGAACCGACAGATGACGGCTTGTACGCAAAATGGCTCTCCCTGCCACGGCACGGTACATTTAAATTGGCCGATGCTTCAAGGGGCGGGGGTCAATATCACGTGGTCATATCGGGATCCCTGATGCGGGACGGTATCGCCCTCCCGGCCCAGTCGGTGGAATTTGCCTCCACAGACGAGGGGGCAGTTGAAGTCGAGGCTGGCCCGGACGGGTTGCAATTGGTCGCCTTGCGCTTTCCGAAAGGATGATGCGCGCAACCAATCAATACGGCTAAATACTTAAAAACGCCCGAATTGTACTGCTTTTTGGCCTTAATACCCTGTTAACCGAGGCTTTATATAGTTAACCTCCTTGACGTGAACTTGTTGGAAAGATAGTTTTCGAACCAATGACGCAGTCTTACCACATAGCAGGCCTTGCCCTGCGACTTAGCGACCCGGCCCTTGAGGGGCGCCGGGATGCCGCACCTTTTGCGCGCACGCTAAGGGACCACGCGTCAAATGCACGATTTCAAGACTAAATCTGAACACCACGACTATTTTGATCTATTCGACTGCCGGCCTATGCCGCAGCGCTGTTTGGACTCTTCCAGATCTGGCGCGCGACTATTTGATGGGTTGGACCAGTCGATAGCTGATAGCTGCTTTGAGGAGCAAACGTTATGAACACGATGGCAATCCACAAATACCGTGCCTTCCCACCCATCGATCTGCCGAACCGGCAATGGCCGGGCAATATTATCAGTAAGGCGCCGATCTGGTGCTCGGTCGATCTGCGGGACGGCAATCAGGCCCTGGTTGACCCCATGGGCCGTCAGAAAAAAATGCACTTTTTCAATCATCTGCTGAAATTGGGCTTCAAAGAAATTGAGGTGGGTTTTCCCGCCGCCTCCGACACGGATTTTGACTTCACCCGGCATATTATCGAGAATAATCTGATCCCTGACGATGTCTCTATTCAGGTTTTGACCCAATCCCGCCCGGAATTAATCGAACGCACGTTTGAGGCGTTGGAGGGCAGCAAGAACGCCATCATCCATCTGTACAATTCCACATCGGAATTACAGCGCCGGGTGGTCTTCTCGCAAGACCGGGATGGGATAAAAAAAATCGCCACCGATGGCGCCGGCTGGATCAAAGAAAAAATTCCAGCGCTGGAAGCCGGCGGCACCAAGGTGCGTCTGGAATATTCACCTGAAAGCTTCACCGGCACGGAATTGGACTATGCCCTGGATGTTTGTCATTCGGTGATGGATATCTGGCAGCCCACGGCGGAAAACCCGGTGATATTCAACCTGCCTGCAACGGTGGAAATGGCATCACCGAATTATTGCGCTGATCAGATCGAATGGATGCACCGCAATTTCAAGGACCGGGAAAAGGTTATCCTGTCCCTGCACCCGCACAATGACCGTGGCACGGCAGTGGCGGCAACGGAACTGGGCTTGATGGCAGGCGCGGACCGGGTTGAAGGCACCCTTTTTGGTAATGGGGAGCGGACGGGCAATGTAGATGTGATCACCCTGGCCCTGAATATCTTCAGCCAGGGCGTCGATCCGGAATTGGATTTCAGCAATATTCAGGAATCGATTGAGGTTTCGGAATTTTGCACCCAGTTGGTCGTGCCCGAACGACACCCCTATGCGGGCGAATTGGTCTACACCGCTTTCTCCGGCTCTCACCAGGATGCCATCAAAAAAGGCATGGCGGCCAACAAATCCTCCAACGATCCGGTCTGGGAAGTCCCCTACCTGCCCATCGATCCAATGGATGTGGGCCGCTCCTACGAAGCCATCATCCGGGTCAACAGCCAGTCCGGCAAGGGCGGCGTGGCCTATATCATGGATACTGAATTCGGCATCGATATGCCCCGTGACATGCAGGTGGAATTTTCCAAAGTGATCCAGGGCATCGGCGAGCAGACGGGCAAGGAAATTACCCCGGTCGAGATTTGGGGCAGCTTCAAGGAAACCTATCTGGACACGACGGAGCCGTTTGAGTTGGTGGATTACCGCATGAACTCCACCGCCGAGTCCGCAGACGTCATCATGTGCACCGCGACCGTGCGGGCCCATGGCGAGGTGCGCGATATTGTCGGACGTGGTGACGGCCCCATAGACGCCTTCTTCGGTGCCCTAAAAGAAAGTTGCGGCGTGCAAGCCACCTTCAAGGATTACACCCAGCGTGCAATGGGGGCGGGTTCGGATGTGGAAGCGGTCTGCTTCATCCAGTTGGAAGGCGACAACGGCGTTATCGCCCACGGCGTCGGCGTCCACCCCAACACCAACAGCGCCTCGCTAAAAGCCATCGTCTCCGCCGTAAACCGGCTGCTGACCCAATAGGTCTGCCAGTAAATTTGATGGAGCGGTTATCGTTGATTAAACATTTCGGTTTCACTATATAGATATAGTGAAACCGAAATGTGACGATTAGGTGGCGAATATGACTGGTTTGACATCGATTGCCCGTAACATCGAAGATATCGTGAATTTGGGCGGCCTACACGGCACGGACATCGCAAACATTACCGATGTTTCCAAGGCGACGGTTTCGCGCTGGCGCACAGGTACGATCAAGCCGCAACCGCGAAATGAGATGATCCTGTCGGATCTGCACTACGTAATCCGCCGGTTGCAGGACTATTACACGACAGAGGAAATCCGCACCTGGCTTTACGCGCGCCATCCGCAATTGGATGGGGCACGGGCCCTGGACCTGATTAATTCTGAACGCACAATCGAAGTATTGCAGGTGCTGGATCGGCTGGATTCCGACAGTTACCTCTAACGATGGTGACGACCCCGCGCGACAATCGCCTTATCGATGCTTTAGAGGCGATGCCTGTCGAGCCTTATGTTGGAGCCGTTTGGCGTGTTGTTCGAGAAGGGCGCGACCCTTTTATTTATGCGGCTTCGGGCAGTCGGTGGGATGATGGTACGTTTGATGTTCTCTACACCGCCATGGCGCGTGAGGGTGCGGTTGCCGAGATGTATTTTCACCTGAAAAGCGGGCAGCCGGTCTTTCCGTCAAAACTCCGCTATACCCTCCATGAACTGCATGTCAGCCTTAATGGTATTTTGGACCTATCGAACCTGGAAGAACTTGGCAAGCTAGGCTTGGGTACCTTGCGCTATGGTCGGCTCTCGTATCAGGGGCGAAAGGGTGAGTATCCAAGCAGTCAGGAAATTGCCGAAGTTGCCAATTTTGTCGGGTCGTCCAATCCCGGCGATGTCAGCGGCCTGATGGTGCCAAGTGCACGGTGGAATTGCGCCAACTTGGTGGTGTTTTGCGGTCATGCGGGTCCTGCAGCGGTGGAAGAGATCACAAACCATGGCCTTGTCGACTGGCAGGAATGGGAACTGGCGCAAAACTGACTCTTTTCCCCAGAAGACTCTGTGCACGACCGCTTGACACTTACCCCCGATGCACCTAAAAACCGCCGCGACCCAGGTTCGCTGTTGTTTTTGATGCGCGGCCCGGTTTTGCGTGCAATTTCGATGATATTTTAGCTGCCTACAGGCATTTAGTCTTGGGGCATTTAGTGGAGCGGCAACGGCGCTATGTTTGATAGCCTTACAGACCGTCTAGGTTCAGTATTCGACAAACTTACCCGGCGCGGCGCGCTGAGTGAGGGCGATGTCGATGCGGCCCTGCGTGAAGTTCGCCAGGCCTTGCTGGAAGCTGATGTCGCCCTGCCCGTGGCCCGGGACTTTATCGCTAAGGTGCGTGAGCGCGCGGTTGGCCAGGAAGTTGTCAAATCGGTCTCGCCCGGGCAGATGGTGGTCAAAATCGTCCACGACACCTTGGTCGATACCCTGGGTAGCGAAGCGGTTGAGATCAATCTGAATGCTGTGCCGCCGGCGGCCATCCTGATGGTAGGCCTGCAAGGGTCCGGTAAAACCACTACGACGGCCAAGCTGGCCAAGCGGTTGGTGGAGCAGGATAAGAAAAAGGTCTTGATGGCCTCGCTCGATACCCGCCGGCCTGCTGCGATGGAACAGCTGAAAATTCTGGGCGAACAGATCGACGTGCCGACCCTGCCGATTGTCGAGGGTCAAAACCCTGTCGATATCGCCAAGCGGGCCATGCAGTCGGCCCGCTTGCAGGGCTTTGACGTGGTGCTATTGGATACAGCCGGTCGCATGCATGTGGACGAGGCCCTGATGGCCGAGGTTCAGTCGATTGGCACTGTGGCCCAGCCGGTGGAAACCCTGCTGGTGGCAGACAGCCTGACGGGCCAGGACGCGGTCAATGTGGCTGAACAGTTCGGCAAGCGCCTGAACCTGACAGGTATCGTGCTCACCCGTGTGGACGGCGATGGCCGTGGTGGCGCGGCCCTGTCCATGCGCGCGGTTACGGGTTGCCCCATTAAATTGCTGGGCGTCGGCGAAAAGCTGGATGAGCTAGAGACATTTCATCCCGATCGTATTGCCGGCCGCATTCTTGGCATGGGCGATGTTGTCAGCCTGGTGGAAAAAGCCACTGAAAACATCGATGAAGAACAAGCGGAAAAACTCGCCAAGAAAATTCAAAAAGGTCAGTTCGACATGAACGACCTGTTGGACCAGTTACGGCAGATTTCCAAGATGGGCGGTTTGGATGGCCTGATGGCCATGTTGCCCGGCGTCGGCAAGATGAAAAAGCAGATGGCCGAGGCCAATATGGACCCCAAGCTGATCAAGCGTCAGGAAGCGATTATCCTGTCCATGACGACGGCAGAGCGAGACACGCCGAAATTAATTCACGCCAGCCGCAAAAAGCGTATCGCGGCGGGTTCGGGCACTTCGGTGCAGGAAGTGAACCGTTTGTTGAAACAGTTCAAACAGATGTCGGGGATGATGAAAAAAGTCTCCAAAATGGGCAAAAAAGGCATGATGCGCCAAGGCTTGGCCGGACTGGGTGGTCCGGGCGGCATGATGCAAGGGATGCCTGGGATGCCGGGGCAACTACCGCCTCGGTAAACCGCAAAATTGATACGATTTAGATACTGCGAAATTAAAGTTTAAGCTGAAAATAGGAAGACACATTATGTCATTGAAAATTCGACTGGCCCGTGGCGGCACAAAAAAGCGGCCTCATTATCGCATCGTGGTTGCAGACAGCCGCATGCCCCGGGATGGCCGCTATATTGAGCGTCTGGGCACCTACAATCCTTTGCTGGCAAAAGACAGTGAAGACCGGGTCAACCTGAAGGAAGAGCGTATCCGTTATTGGTTGAGCAAAGGCGCGCAGCCCACGGATCGTGTCGCTACATTCTTGGGCAAGGCGGAGATCATCCCCATGCCCGCACAGCGTAACAACCCACAAAAGGCAAAGCCGAAAGCCAAAGCGCAGGAGCGTTTAGCTGCGGCGGCAGAAGCTGCGAAAGCCGCTGCTGAAGCGCCCGCTGAAGAAGCTCCCGCCGAAGCCCCCGTCGACGCATAGGGGCTGACGACCGGGTTTGGTGCGGGCAGATGTCTGACGAACGCCTTTTACTAGGCGATATTGTCGCCGCCCACGGCATCAAGGGCCTGGTCAAAATTCGCAGCTTCACCGAAAAACCGGAAGATATTCTGGCCTACGGTGCGCTGCGGAATGAGGCGGGAAAGGTGGTTGAACTATCCCTGCGGGGCTCTGCGAAGGGCGGTCTGTTGGCCGCCGTTCCCGGGGTCAACGACCGCAACGGGGCCGAAGCCTTAAGGGGCACGAAATTATATGTGCCTCGGGACGTTTTGCCGGAATTGCCCGAAAAGTTGGATGGCGAGGAAGATTTCTACTACGCCGATCTGGTTGGCTTGGCGGTGGAATTGACGGATGGCACGGCCTTTGGGTCTGTGAAGGCGGTACATGATTTTGGTGCCGGCGATTTGTTGGAGTTACAGCCCCTGGGACTGGGCGATCGTCTGATCGAAACCATTATGGTGCCGTTCAATCGCGATGCGGTTCCTGTGGTTGATGTTGCCAATGGGCGGTTGGTGATTACTGATCCGACAGAAGGCGAAGAAGACGATGACCGAGGCAAATGACCAGAAAACCTGGTCGGCGACGGTCCTGACCCTGTTTCCGGAGATGTTTCCCGGTCCCTTGGGTCAAAGTTTAGCTGGAAAAGCCTTGAAAAAGGGCATTTGGCGGCTGGAAACGGTGGACATTCGCGACTTTGCGCGCGATAAACACCGCTCCGTGGACGACGCCCCATTTGGCGGTGGCCCGGGCATGGTTATGCGGCCTGATATACTGGCCGCAGCAGTAGATGGTGTGGCTGGTTCGAATGACACGGATCGGGCCAATACGGGCCGGGTAATTTATTTAAGCCCCCGTGGGCGGCGACTGGATCAGGCGCTGGCACGGGAGCTGGCGGATCAATGTGGTGTCACGCTGATCTGCGGGCGTTTTGAAGGGGTCGATGAACGGGCCTTAGAGGGACGTAATATTGAGGAAGTCAGCGTCGGTGATTACGTGCTGTCGGGGGGAGAGACGGCGGCACTGGTAATGTTGGATGCGATTGTTCGGTTGCTGCCCGGTGTGATTGTTGAAGGGTCGGCGTTGGACGAAGAAAGTTTTGCCCACGGGTTATTGGAATATCCCCAGTATACCCGGCCCCAGGTTTGGGAAGGGCGAGAGGTGCCGGAGGTTTTAACATCCG
>JAPKBD010000261.1 GCA_028824965.1 Alphaproteobacteria bacterium
AGCGCATTGTCCGCGGCCCGGACATGAACAAGGTTAGGCTATCCGCGTGGGTGAAATATGACGGCGTGGGCACGGGTCAATATAGTTGGAATGGCGCACGCTTGATACTGGTGCAGCAGGATGGAAAGGGTAAAAATCTGTGGGAGTTGCCCCATACCGTCATGCTCGAAACAGGCGACGGGCCCTGGCGTCTGTTCAGCCGCATCATCTGGCTGCCGCAGCAGACCAAAACAGTCGAAGTTGTCGCCATTTTAAACCAGGTGCCTGGGCAGATGCAGGTCCGCGATTTAACCCTGGAAATCGTGGCGGAAAAATCCGCTTTCACCATGGCACGCCATAGCCTGACGGCCGTCTGGTTGCTGCTATTACCGTGGCTGGCCTGGCCCTTGTACCGGCCCGGTGCAAATCGCCGGGGCCGCCTGGCCATTGCCGGCGTCGCTGCCGTTATACTGCTCGGTGCCCTAACCCCTCACGCGGTGAAAAGCCAATTGCGCCACATAGCGGTCGAAGCTGTGGACATGATGAAGGGACCACAAACACAAACATATTCAAAATCACTTCGCACTCAGCCAAAACCGACGATTATTACAACGGTTACTGACAACACAGACGGCTCCTTTATTGCGGACTTTTGGAGCTACAGCCATAAATCCGGCCATGTGATCTTATTCGTCGTGTTCGCGGTGGTTGTTACGCTTACCTGGCGCAAACCGTCGTGTCGGCGTCAAGCCGTTTATATCGGCAGCTTCGCAGTCACGGCGGAAATTTTGCAATTGCTGTCCATCGACCGTACAGCGGACATTAAGGATGCCGGGCTAAATCTTTTGGGCGTGAGTGCTGGGTTACTGCTTGGCCGATACCTGATCCGACGGCAAGGTCGAATAGCCAACGATATTTTTAAGGACGGGGATCTTCCAGGTGCCTAAGGCGTTTGGCCGCTGTGCGGGCAAAACGCAATGTTACTTCCCGTCGACGGCTGGCATGCAGGGGTTTCGGATGCTCCGGCGCGGGGCGGGCAATGTCACCTGAATAGGCATCCGCCAGGATCAGGCCCGTATCATCGGGCAGGATTTCAACGGGAAAATCCAAGGGCACTGCAAAATAAAACAGATCACAAAAATCGCGATATTCGGGCCATTTCTGATCGGCCCGGAAATCTGCAACACTGCTTTTGATCTCAACGATCGCAATCCGCCCCTTGCGGTCGATCCCGGCCAAATCTGCCCGGCGGCCGGACCGTAGGGTAAATTCCGTCAGACTTTCATAGCCGAGATCCCGCAATAGCCGTCCCACACCACGGGCCAGCTTTTGCGCCGTATCATCGCGGGGGGTCGGCATTTCAGGGGCTAGCCCCGTGGCGTCAAATAACGTGGGTTGGCCAGGGCAATCTTATCGGCGGCCGTCAGGCGCAGATGTTCCAACACCGCCCCGCGCTGATCATCCAGCTCCCCCCCCCGGATGGCGCGGGCCAGTGCAGCATTCATTTCCTGCAAATCACCATCCTGTTTCAACAGCGCTTTCAGCCGGATCAATTCCGCGTCATCCATGGCACCACCTTGGTCCAACGTACGTTCGACGATGGCCAGGGCGTTGACGGCCACACGGGTGTGAAAGGCCAACTGCCCTTCCACGTTCGGGCCCACATGGTCGGTCAAAAATTCCCGTACCGC
Source organism: Alphaproteobacteria bacterium (assembly GCA_028824965.1). Classification (GTDB taxonomy): domain Bacteria; phylum Pseudomonadota; class Alphaproteobacteria. Next base: position 1,671 of record JAPKBD010000261.1, read on the forward strand.
CTCCACCAATTCCGCAATATTCGGTCTGTCTGTTGGCATAATCGTGTCCTTCCGCCCTAGTCGAGCAACTGCAACAAATCGTATTCGGTTTCCGCCGCCCGCCGGCCAATGCCTGCATATTCCACCGTCCGCTGCTCCCCATCAATGTGGGTAAAGCCCAGGATCATGCACAAAATGCCCCAGCGTAGGGTGCCAAAGACCTGCCAGAAATGAATTTCGTCCTCGGAAATCCTGCCGGCCCCACCAGCTTCGTAGCCGTCCAGCAGGTCCGATACGCTGCCGAAACCACCCACCACCTTGTCATGATAGCCATAGCGCCAGGCCCGCACACACATCCAGCCCAGGTCGCTGCTGGGATTGCCCAAATGGGCAGACTCCCAATCCAACACGCCTGCCAGGCCGTCTTCATCGACAATAATATTGCCGTTGCGATAGTCACCATGACACAGGGCATAGCGCTCTCCCGCCAGCTCCAACCGCTCCGCCAACCAGCGGAAGCCATATTCGAAACCGGCATGGGGTTGATGAAACGAATCCATGATGGTGCGGTAATGCAGCAATTCCTCCCCTGCCGGCAGACCGCGCATCGCCGGTAACTTATCCAGGGCGATGCCGTGAAAGCGGGCCGCGGCATGGCCCACCGCATAGGCCAGTTTGGGCCGCGCGGCTGCATAGGCCTCTTCCCGCAAGATGCGCCGGCCCAGGGTTTCACCTTCCAGGCGGTGAGAAAAGAAACCTTCCGTGGTGCGTTCATCCTTGTTCAGCATAAAGGGTATGATGGGGGCTGGCGCACCGGCTTCGCGGGCTAATTGCAACAGGCGTCCTTCAACCAAACGGCCGACGGCAAGGCGGCCTTCGGGCACCCCTTCGAACTTCTTGTCCGCCTGACGCGCCATGGGATCACGCTTCAGGATCAATAGCTGCCGGGTGCCATCTGGCTTCACCGCATCGAACGACCATGTCTCCCGACTGGCACCAGCGGATAGTCTCACCAAACCCTCAATCTTGGTGCCGGCAGAAAATTCCTCTGCCATGCGGTCCCGCAGTACCAATGCCAATTGTTCGGCCGCGCTTAGGTTCGGGTCCTGTACTGCTTCCATGCCTCAATCCACCAACTGCAACAAATCATACTCGCCTTCCACGGCCCGGCGACCGATGGATACTTTTTCAACCGAACGTTCCCGGCCTTCGAGGTGGGTAAAGGCCAATGTCATGCAAATGACCCCCCAACGCATACAGCCAAACACCTCCCAAAAGCGCAAGGTCTCCAACGACACCCGGCCCCCGCCGCCTATCTCATAACCTTCGAGAAGATCTTCAACCGCGCCAAATCCGCCGACAGGATTATCGTAATAGCCATAGCGCCAGGCGCGTATGCAAATCCAACCCAGATCCGATATGGGATTGCCCAGATGCCCCAGCTCCCAGTCCAGGACGCCAGCCAGGCCTTCATGATCCACTAACAAGTTGCCATTGCGATAGTCTCCATGGCACAGGGTTAAACGGTCGCCGGCCAGCTCCGACCGCTCCCGCAACCACTGAAAGGCATATTCAAAGCCCGCATGGGGTTGCTTGAATGAATCGATGACACCTTGATTATAATCCAGGGCCGCCACCACGGGCAGGTTACGCAGTGGGGGCAGCTGGTCCAGGGGAATGCTATGAAAGCGGGCAGCGGCCTCACCGCATTGAAAGGCCAACTTGGTGCGGGCCTGGGCGAATTCGTCTTCGCGCACGATGCGCCGGCCCAGGGCCTCCCCCTCTAAACGCTGTGTGACGAAACCGGCGGAGGTGCGATCATCCGCATCAAGGAAAAAGGGCACATCAGGTGCCGGCACGCCCGCAGCACCGGCCAACTGCATCAAGCGCCCCTCGCTCCACCGATCAATACCCAGATTGACGTCTGGGTCGCCTGGATCAATCTCATCAAGAGGATCACGTTTCAGGATCAAGGGTACGCGCTGGCCGTCGGGCAATAGAGCATCAAAGGACCAGGTTTCCCGGCTGGCCCCGCCAGAGAGGCGTACCAGGCCATCAATCCCGGTGCCAGTGCCATAAACCTCGCGAACCCGGTCACGCAAAACGGCGGCCAAATTCCGGCTTTCTAATTCCGCATTGTTCTTTGTCATTTGAGAATATTTTGTACGCAATACCGGAGGTCACCAAAGATGACCCCCGGTCATTGCAACATCAGCGCTAGCCGATATCCGCCAGAACTTCATCCGGATGGTCCGCCGGGACCACTTTGTCATAGACTTTGACAATGTGCCCGTCCGGGCCAATCAGAAAAGAAAAGCGGGCTGGATAGGGTTTGTCTTCCTGGATCACGCCATAGGCGGCACCTGCAACCTGATCGGGATCAGATAACAGATCATAGGGGAAGTTGAACTTCTCCTGAAAGGCGCGGTTTTCGTCCGGTGTGTCGAAAGAGGCACCCAGGATGACGGCATTCTTGGCTGTAAAGTCTTGGATTCTATCACGGAACCCTTTTCCTTCGATGGTTCAGCCAGGTGTGTCAGCTTTCGGATACCACCACAGAACCACATAGTGGCCCTTGTGTTGTTCAAGGGTCGTGGTCGCCCCTTGTTGGTTGCGCATGGAAAAGGCAGGTGCCAAATCCCCCACATTCGGTAATGCCATGAAGTATTCTCCTTCTTTGTTATGGCGGTGTTAAAGGTCGAACGTAAAATCGATGCCGTCACTGCGACCGGACTTGCGACCGGATTGGTGGCCCGTCCCCGTGGCTTGAGCAGGCGGTGTTGATGCCTTGTGTTGAACTGTGGGTTGTGTTGGCTGCCCGGACAACTCATCAAGGCTGCGCCAGTTCTTGTCCAACAGCGCGTCAAAAGCAGATGATAAGTTTGTGCTGTTATCGTCAGCCATTCAGGCCCCCTAACCCCCGTTTCATCCTTGCGCCTTGCGGCCCTGGTTCCACCAGGTTTCGAACTCATTACGGGCGGCATCGGAAAAACCTGAATTGGCCAGACCGCGCAAATAATCGAGAACCGCCGCGCCATCGATCACGTCGCCATATTTGGCGTCAATATCGAACAGGCTGGCATCGTGCGGACCTTGGGCGCGGTCACCAACGCCATCACTGACCACAATGGTGTTATAGGCGTATTGTAGGCTATCCACTGCGGAGGCCCGTACGCAACCGGATGTGGTCGCCCCCGTAATGACAAGTGTGTCGACCCCTTGAGAGCGGAGATAGGCATCCAGATCCGTACCAAAGAACGATGAGGCGTAGTTCTTGGAGATAATCAGCTCGCCGGGTAGAGGCTTGATGGTCTCATCGACGACACAATTGGGGGAGCCTTTGCGCAGAATGCCCAACGAAGGCACCTTTTTGACGAACACGCCGCCATCGGACAGGTCTTCTTTATATTCCACTGTGGTGTAGACGATGGGCAGACCTGATTTGCGGAAGGCTGTCTGTAATTGCGCCGTCACAGCCAATTCAGCAGAGAAATCACCCCCCAAGGGCGATGTGGGGTCGGTAAATCCGACAATGAAATCGACCACCAAAAGGGCGGGTTTCGTGCCAAAACCCGACGATACGCCAAAGCCCTTGCTCTCGTAATCCGCCCGCGTCGCAGCTTCCCAATCAGCCATCAGATCTCTCCCATTCCCGTGGATATTCAGGCCAATTGTATCAGCAAATTACGCTGCCGCTACCCCCAACAACAATGTCTGTTAATGGGAGCAAAAGGCGAAACTGTACCAGTTTCACGAATTGTTCAAATTTTCCACCCAAATGGGAAATTTCATTTTACTTACCCTCTACAGCCCATTAGAATTAACTAATTGCTACAAATCAAGTGCGCGTATGCGTCGAGTGGAGACTGTTTGTGTTAAAGAAGATTGCGTTTATGACTATTGCGATTGCAGGTCTGGCAATTAATGCCGCCAGTGCTGCAACCTTGAGCTTCGATGGCAGCCCCATCATTATCGATACAGGCGCTAATATTCCGACCCTGCCCGTTAAATTTGGTGACCTTAAAGACAGGAATGGTTTTCTAAGCGCGGCTCAGCTAGCAAGCCCTCTTGTGGGTCCCTTGTCGTCTAATTCTTTAGTGCTCCATAAATTTAATTCAGGCAATGATACCAACGCTGGCCTCCGATTGAACGGTCCTTCAAGCGTCAAGTTTACATATATCGGTTATGAAGCGGGTAATTTTAACACCGCAGTGGATTTTGGCCCGTCCGGTGGTGCTATGTTCAATAACCATGGGCAGAATGCCTCCATCTTCGGCGATATGGTGACCGTCGCATTTGCCGGCAATTTTCTTTTACCCTTCATGTTTGAAACCAACGGCGCAGTGGCCGGCAGTGCAGGCACCGCTACGAACCATGGCGAAATTATGGGAAGTATGTCTCTGACCTTTTCTCAAATCTTTAATAATGGTCGCTCCGTCATCGCGTTCTTTGGCGATGGTGCCGGCGATT
>JAPKBD010000262.1 GCA_028824965.1 Alphaproteobacteria bacterium
AAATGCTCTGACTCTTAAGAATCGAGCAATTTTTCCAATCACTTAGAATCGCGAAACGATCCACGTTAGATCGGAATTGCTCTAGCCGCCTGGTTGCTGACCTAGGCCAGGCATGGTGACATAGCCCGGCAATGCCTCAATTCGTTTGAACCACGCCTGCAGCGCGCTATAGGGGGCAAGGGATATTTTGCCGTCTTCCGCCAGGGCCGCATAAGGATAGCAGGCAATGTCGGCGATGGTAAGGCGGTCCAGCGCCAACCAATCATGTTGGCTTAACCGGGCGTCCAGAATACTAAGGGTGGTCTTCGCGGCTGCCAGACAGCGGGCCAGGTCCACATCGCGATCAAATAACAGGAAGGCGCGTGCCAGGGCCGGGCCGTTCCAAACCTCGTTCACCGCATATGACAACCATTGCTGCACCAGCGCCATGCCCTCCGGGTCGATGGGCAACAATTGTTCGTCGCCGTGCTTTTTCGCAAGATAGACCAGGATCGCCTGGGAATCGTAAATCACCACGTCGCCGTCCTCTATCACGGGCACCGTACCCAAAGGATTGCGTGCCAGATGGGCCGGCGTTTTGTGGTCCATATTGGGCAGGCTGACGGGCACTACTTCGTGGGGGATCTCTAACATAGACAGCAGCATCCGGACTTTGTGGCAGTTGCCGGACATCGGCGCGTCGTAAAATTTTATCATTGCGGTGGGCTTTCGTTATAATCATGTTTGGAAGCGGTAGCAGGATAGCGGCAGGGACAGGCACATGACAATGAAGCAATGGCAGATCACGGATGAGTGGAGCTTTGACGGCCTGAAAGTGGTTGAGGTGCCGCGCCCCGAACCGGGACCGGGCGAAGTACTTTTGAAGATGAAAGCTGTGTCCTTGAACTATCGCGACTATCTTATGATTGGCCGGGGCTATGGCCGTATGTCGGGTGAGCTGCCTTTGGTGCCATTGTCAGATGGGGTCGGTAAGGTGGTCGCTGTGGGCGAGGGGGTTTCGGGCGTGGCCATTGGTTCCCGCCGATTACCCTGTTTTATCCGGGATTGGCATCGGGGCGATTCCGGGCCAACGGTCTTTGCCTCTGCCCTTGGCGGGCCGTTGGATGGCACAGCGCGGGAGTATATGTGCACCCCTGCGACCGGTTCCGTCCAGGTGCCGGAATATTTCAGCGATGAAGAAGCCGCGACCTTGTGTTGCGCTGCGATCACCGCCTGGAATGCCTTGGCTGAAATGCCGGCGACAGCAAAGAACGGCGGTACTGTCGTTACTTTGGGCACCGGTGGCGTTTCCCTATTCGCCCTGCAATTGGCCAAGGCCCGTGGCGCGCGCGTCATCGCCACATCGTCCTCCGATGCGAAGCTTGAACGCTTGAAAGCCCTTGGCGCGGATGAAACCATCAACTATTCCGAAACCCCTGATTGGGGCAAGGCGGTGCTGGGCCTGACGGATGGCGTGGGTGCTGATCTGGTGGTCGAGATTGGGGGGGCAGATACCATTGCCCATTCCATGCGGGCGACGCGGGCGGACGGTACCATGTCTTTGGTTGGGAATGTCGGCGGGTCCATTGCCGAAGTGAACCTGCCGCTTGTCTTTATGTTTCGCAAACGCATGATCGGCATTTCCACCGGATCCGTCGCCGATTTTCAGGACATGATGACGTACCTAAACGACAATCCGGGCTTTAGACCAGCGCTGGATGATCATATTTATGAGTTCGATGGTTTGAGCGAGGCCTTGCAGGCCTTACCCAAAGGACAGCATTTTGGCAAAATTGCCGTGCGTATTAGCTGATATCCCCATGCCGCGACATGCCGCGACATGCCGCTATGTAATAGGCTTGTCCAGTGTGTCAATGACCTGCTGTTGCAGTTCTGACGACGTAAAGGGCTTTCCGATGAGTTGAACATCAGGCCGCAACCGGCCCTGATCGACAATGGCATCGCGGGCGTATCCGGACATAAACAATACTTTCAGCGTCGGGTACTTTGCCTGGGCCGGATCTGCGACTTCCTGCCCATTCAAGCCGCCGGGCAATAAGACATCCGTCAACAGCATGTCGATAACATCGCCATGTTTGTCCAAAGCCTCCAGGCCGGTCTTGCCGGTGTCGGTCGCGATGACACGACAGCCGATCTTTTCCAGGCTTCGGGCGACGATCCTTCGAACATCTTCTTCATCTTCGACGATCAGGATCGTTTCGTCACGCTGGGGTTGATCTGGTCGTCGAAGTTTTCGCCGCCTCCCAGTTTTTGCCGTGGCCTTGCCCGCAACCCTTAAATCAGCCTTGACGCTGGATTCTGTTGCGCGAGGCAGGTAAATTCGAAACGTTGTGCCATAAGTGTGCCGACAACTGCGCCTTCGTCGTCATGCAACGGTGTGGTGGAGATCATGAAATGAAGGGATGTATTGGGGCTTATAGCGTGGTAATTCGTGATCGCTTCGCCTGATCGTATAACGTCAGCTGCCAATTTTTCGGTTAGCAAAAATGCGTCTTCGCCAAACAGTTCCAGCAAACTCTTGCCGGTATCAAATCGACGACTGTACGCAGCAGATCACTGCTATTTAAAATATCTTCTGGTTTCATTGCCCCGGCCCCATCGTAACAATAATGAGGCGTGCCCCAAACAGTAAATTCATACTCAATTAACAGGAATTTCATCGACGACACAACTGCAATAGATGTTGTTCAGCGATCAACGCGGATGTCGTAAGTCCTGTCGATCAATGACTGCTTTAAATAAGGATAAATACTATAATGTTTACCAGTGTAATACCGCAAGTACGGATGTATAGGCGCCAGTAGTCAACAGGATCGCCAGAATAATGATACGGAACAATGCCTCGTTCAAATACTTGGAGACATAATTCCCCGCCCTGGCGCCCGCGATAGTTGGCACAATGGCGGCCGCGGCAATCAGCCACGTCGGGTTGCTTATTGCGCCAACCGCCATTTGCAGGATCAGCGCCACACCATAGGATAATGCGAACAGGCACAGCGTAGTGGCGCGTATGGCGTCTTTTGTCATTCCCTGGGCGGAAAGATATATCATCACGCTGGGCCCCGGCATGGCCAGGGCCGTGGCCATCGTCCCTGAAATCATGCCAACCACGGCAGCCGGCCAATGTCCCGATGATGGACCGCTCCCTGAGTTTCCAATGAGCGGCGCAGCCTTTGGACGTAGAAGGCGAAAGCCCTGCCAGGCGGCAAAACTTAGAATAATAAGTCCGACGGCCAGGCGCACCCAATCCAGGCTGGCTTGCAAAAAAATCACCAGGCCAACCGGGAACCCGATCACGCTGCCTATGGATAGCCACGTCAGGGTCTGTTTGGGTGCCAGCCGCCACAGGCCCGGCAGCAGCACAAGGGATACCAATAGGTTAAGGATAATGGTCAGGCCCACGGCATCAAGACTGCCCATAACCAACAATAAAAACGGCAGGGCGATGATGGCAAAGCCGAACCCGGTCGCCCCCTGTGCCAGGGCTGCAAAGAACGCAATGAAGGCGATGCTGGCCATCATGGTCATCGGGATAAAATCAGTGCTGACGGATGCCATAATCTCAGGGCAGGTCCCAATAGGGTTCGGGCCGAAAACGCGTGACCAGAAAATCCACAAAGGCGCGGACCTTTGGCGTTAGATGACGGCGGTGGGGGTACACCGCATGGATGGAATGAGTTTGCGGTACGCATTCGGGCAGGAACTCCACCAGATCACCGGTGCGCAGATCGTCGCCGACAATAAAGCTGGGCAACGCCACGATGCCGGTACCCGCCAGGGCCACATGGCGCAGCACCTCGCCATTATTGGCCCGCAGATTGCCCTGTAAGGGGATCGATACCGGGCCTTTCGCGCCGTTCAATGTCCAATCCGTGCCACTGTCCCGGTACAGATAGCCAAAACAATTGTGCCGGCGCAGATCGTCCGGCGTCTCAGGCATGCCGTGGCGTTGCAGATAATCGGGCGCTGCACATAGAACAGAGCGGGAGGGGGCCAGGCGACGGACGATCAGGGAGCTATCGACCAGATCGGCGATGCGTATCGCCACATCAAAGCCGTCTTCGATCAGGTCCGAAAACTGGTCATCCAATACCAGGTCCACCTCAATCTCTCTATTTGCATCGAGGAAATCGGCGATTACCGGGCCCAGATGCAAGGTGCCAAAAGTCATGGGGGCATTAACCCGCAATCGGCCCCGCGGCGTTGAGGGCCTCTGACCAGGTCCAGCTCTCACCCCCGTCGAATATAATGGCGATGGCATCGGGCTTAGCTGCCGCCCATTTTTCCAACAGCCGCGCCAGTACACAATCTTCCGCGGCTGGCATGCGCGGGTCATAAACCTTGTTCAACGATCTAATCTCCCGCTTCAAGTGTTTGTCGTTTCACTTTGATGCCATGGGCTTCACGGTCCCAGGTATCCGCCGTAATGCCGTCCTCCCGCAGCAGGTTCTTTTGCACCTTTTGGGTTGGTGTTTTTGGCAAACCATCGACGATACGAATAAAGCGGGGCAGCATGAAATGGGCCATGCGGGGTTCCAGAAATTGAAACAAGGCCAATGGATCAATAACTTTGTCGGGCGCGGCTGAGACGACGATCATCACCTCGTCCTCATTATGTTCGCTGGGCACGGGGATGGCGGCAGCCTCGGCCACATCGGGAAAAATGGTAACTTCGGATTCCACTTCGAATGAGGAGATGTTTTCCCCCCGGCGTCGAATGGCATCCTTGATCCGATCCACAAAAAAGAAATCCCCCTGTTCGTCATAGCGGAAGGCATCGCCGGTATGGAACCAGCCGTTGCGCCAGGCCTTGGCAGTCGCCTCAGGATTTTTGTAATAGCCGCTGTTCATGGACCAGGGGCGGTCCGTGCGCACGATCATCTCCCCCACCACACCCGGGGCGACTTCGCAATCGTTCTCATCCACCACGCGCACCTCAACGCCTTTGCGGGGCCGCCCGCAGGTGCCCAGGGCCGGCGGGTTGGGGCCTGAAACAATGGGCGACGAGATTTCGGTCATATTAAAGGCCGTGCGCATTTCAACGCCATAGCGTTTGCCTACCGCAAGGGAATCCTCATTCCAGGGAATGGTGATGACACAGCGCAGGTTATGATCCTGATCCATGTTTGACGCCGGTGCTTTCAACAGGAACGGCGTCATGGCCCCGACGAAACAGGTATAGGTGATTTTGTGTCGCCGAATGGTGTCCCAAAATTTGTCCGTGCTAAAGCCTGTTTCAATGACGCAGGAGCTGCCCTGGTACAACGTGATCATCGTAAACAAGGTGCCGCCCGCATGGAACAGGGGCAGGTTGACCAGAATACGGTCGTCTTCCTTCAGTCCGTAATCACCCTCCATCCCCATGGCGTAGGTCTGCACGTAGGATGACAGCACTGCCTTTGATGGCCCCGTCGTGCCGGACGTGAAAATGATATACATCGGGTCCCACGGCTCCACCGCCCGTTCCAACAGGAGTTCCACCAGGGGCTCCACCGGGGCATCGCCGTCATCGGCCAACAAGGCCTCGCCTGGGTGGAGCACCAGGTTATCCAGCTTCGCAATTCCGTTGGTGACAATGACATCGATTAGGTCGCCGGTTTCGATCTGGTTCAGGTGCGGGGCCAGGCCGGCATGACAGACCATCAACTTGGCATCCGACAACTGCACCACGTGCTGTAGCAAACCGCCTTTATAGGCAGTGTTGATGGGGACATAGACCGCGCCCAGATAATCCAGGCCGAACCAGGTCAGGATCGCCTCCCGCCCGTTCGGTTGCCAGGACAGCACATGCTCACCCTGTTTGACGCCCATGTTCTGTAGGCCCCTGGCGGCTTGCCGGGTCAGGGTCAGGGCCTGTGCCCAGGTCCAGGTTTCGCCGCTTTCGAAGATAAATGCGGTTTGATCCGGTTTTTCCCGGGCCCATCTTTCCAATAAGTGCCCAACAACACAGACTTCAGGCGCTAACATGCGCGGATCATAAACCACGACAAACTCCTTCTTTACTAAGCTCGAATCGCTATCATGGCCCATGATGCAAAGTTGAGCAATTCTGGAGACGGTGGATTCAATGGGTCGCTGCAACATACGATGAAATCTTGCTGACAAGAAGGA
>JAPKBD010000263.1 GCA_028824965.1 Alphaproteobacteria bacterium
CACCCGTTGGGGAATTGCCATCAGCGAAGTCCCGGACAAACGGTATACGGTTACCCAAAGTCTGGCCTGTATCTAGATTGTATGAAGAAAGTCCCGACGTAGGAAAATCGGAGCTTTGTAATGGTATCCCCGTCAGTGATATACCCGTCTGAATGCCTGTTCTGGTCGCCGTCGCAAAATTGTGGATTAAATAGTCCCGCGTGGGTGCCAGAAATGAGGTCCCGACGACGGTGCTCGATTGCGCGATCCGTGGCCTTGGCGTTGCGTCCGGGCCGCCAAAATCAAACGTAGCGCCTGCTGTTTGATTGTAGGGCAATAAATAGTCGCCCAGGTCGTTGGTATCCGTAAACAGGCCATTGCCAACGATGCGGTTTCGGTATTGGTCAACGACCTCACCTCCAACTGCCAGATCAGCGGAAAGAACAACGACGCCGGCGAAATGGGTGCCGACGCCAATCTCAAATTCAGCTGTTTCTGGCGTCCGACCGGGACTTTGCCCGCGCACGCAAATTGTGTAGCTGTCGGCGGCTGTAAAATCCAGGGCTGGGCCGTTCGTTTGGAAAACCATACCCGTGAGGCTGTCGATGCCGAAGCGGCCACCGGCGTCATCCAATAGATCGTAGATCACCAAATCCGCATCAAGCGGATTTGTCGGTGCCGCCGTTACGCCGACCAGCGTACCGGGCGATATGAAATCAAAGGTAAAATTGTCGGCTGCGTCACTGTCAAAGATGGGATATCCCGGCAAAAGAGCTGCAACCGGCGCTGCAAAATTGTCTTTGACCAAATCGGCCGGATTGGGTCCAGCGCCAACCTCCGGCCCGGCTTCGCGTCCTGGATCCTGCTTGGATATCATGTTGGGAATTTGCGTGGCTGCGACATCGTCATTACTGACGGCTGGGCCACCTGCCGCAGGTGCCAATTGGCCCAATTTGTTCCGGCGTCAGGGCGGCCAGTTGTGCTTCAGATCGTAGTTGTGGTTCCTCCAGCAGGGATAGGATGCGATGGAAGTGAGCTCTGTCAGGCCTGTGGGGTTCGTTGATCGTTCCGTCAAGTGCCGCATTTAGGGCAAAGCCGGCGCGGGTAATTGCGCGCCGCTGCCGCTGTGTCTGCATGAATACTTCGTCGCCATATAACATGGTTGCCTGAACGGTCGGCAGCTGTCGGCCCTCGTCCCGAGCCTGATCGACTTGCCCTGACCCTGGGAACTGCATCAAAGCAACACCGCCACGTATACCGATGGTGGCCGCCTTCGATTTGAACAGCACCGCCGTACTTTTCGAAATCCGGCCACCGACAAAGCGAAACAGTCCCTTGCTGACAAAAACCGCCAATTCGCCCGTTTTCCCTTCGGAGTCATAGACGAATTTCTCCAGGCGTAGGGCGGAGTTCGGGCCGATGGAGATTGTGGAACCGTCTCAGAACAACAGATGTGTCTGCCCGGCCGGTCCTGTCGTAATTTCTTCGTTGGCAAATAGATCAACGCCGACATGGAGGATGTGCGCGTCCTGTCCGGGCAGGCTGCCCTGGGCCTCGGGTCGGACCGCTGATGGCACTCCGATACGGGGTGGCTCAGCAGAGGCCGCACAAACAGTGGGGATCAGTATCGCAACGGCAATAGCCGTGGCGCGAATTGCAAAAAATGGATAAATAACCATGATCGATACTTCCTCCGACGCACATTTGTTTACTTTTCATTAACCTAGATGCACGGCGGGGTCGGCGACCAATATCAAATGGCTTTGAATTCCATAGCCAATGACTATGGCGGGATATGCTAGATATCAGTCTCGGTCTGCAGTTGAGGGAAATTCGATGTCAGCATTCATTCCGCCGGAACGCCCGGTCAATGCTAACTTGGAACAGGCGCGGGCCATGGATGCCCCTTTATCTGCGCGACTGGCAGCCTATGACGCGATGCTGACCGAAAGCCGCCCAGCCTCGGCTGCGGCCTATGGCAAACTGGTGGATCATCTGATCAAGTATGATGTGGGTGGTGCTGTCCTGAAGATTGGAACAACGCTGCCAGCATTCCTATTACCTGATGAAACCGGTACCCTGGTATCCTCCGATGTCCTGCTGCAACAGGGGCCATTGGTGATAAGTTTCAATCGGGGCAATTGGTGCCCCTATTGTACATTGGAGCTGGATGCATTGCAGGCATCCCATGCGGTGATCCAGAAATCCGGATCTACGTTGGTTTCCATTACACCGGAAATAGCGACCTTTAACCGGCGTTTGAAAAACCGGCTTGCATTGGATTTTCCGGTGCTGACGGACCTTGATAACGGCTATGCCCTGGAAGCTGGGTTGGCTGTGATGCTAACGCCTGAAATCATGGCGGTGTATGAGCAGGCGAACATTCAAATCGCGGCGTTTCAACGCAATGCTGGATCGATCCTGCCAATTCCGGCGACAGTGCTGGTGGATCGTCAGGGCACAATTCGCCATTCATTTGTAAACGCGGATTTCCGCCTGCGTTTTGATCCCGATGCCTTGCATGACGCGCTTGCCGAGCTGGCCTAAGGTCGCGTCAGCCGGTATGGGCCCAATCCGCAGCCCGCAATAATTTCAAGAAACCATTGGCTGCAAGGGACCGTTGACGCCCCGCAACCCCAAAGGCCCGAACCGTGCGTGTCAGTTCCAGGTCATCTGTGTCCGTAACCAGATCGGTCAAATGCCGCCCGATGCTTGCCGGCATAATTGCGACGCCAAGGCCACTTCTGACAAGCCCGACAGCGTCTTCATCGCAGGAGGCTTCATGACGCCGTCGTCTGCCTGTGGTCCCAGCTGGCGATACAAAATCATGATTTGCCGTGACTTCGCAATAGGGTCTGGCGATAACTGTATCGGGATCAATATCGGCAATTTGTGTCGCAGTTAGGTTTTGGCTTGGCGGCGTTAATAGAACGAAGCCTTCTTCGAACAACGACCATCGGTCAAGGCGATCCCAATCGGAACCGATGTCCGCCATGATTGCCACCTCAATATCGCCGACCTTTAGATCGACCATAATATCCTGGGCTGATTTTCGAATAAGGCGCAACTCAAGTCCGGGGAAGGCTCGGGTCAGCTCAGACAACATCGGTGCGATGCTTCCCATATGAACCGTGAATGACAGCCCGACGCGCAACACGGAATGATCAGGGCTTTGGTATTCGGCCGCTTGTTGTTTGGCGCTTATGGCCGCCTCAAATGTCTGCCGCAAAAGTGGATGCATGGTACGGCCTAATTCGGACAAATGGGTCCGATTACGCTCGCGCCGAAATAAGTCACCGCCTAGTTCTTCTTCCAGTTTTTTGACGGCGCGCGACAGAGACGGCTGGGCGACATTGCATTGTTCCGCAGCTCGCGTGAAATTCAAGGTATCGGCGACTGCCAAAAGTAACGGATCTGGTGCATTTCCATACGTTTATGTTACCTGCGACCAGACGCTACGTATAGATAGAATAATTCAACCACTATTCACTATTTTTCCAGCCATCTGTTTTCGAAAGAGGAGCTGGTCCGCGCTTTCACATTTGCTGTTGGCAATTAGGCTTCACCGCAGCTTCGGTATACAACATTAAAAATGGATTTGTAGAGGAGGGATGCGCCATGACTCGTGCGCTTGACGGCATTACGGTACTTGATCTGTCGCGCTATGTGGCAGGGCCTTATTGCGCCCAGATGCTGGGCGATTTCGGGGCTGATGTGATCAAGGTGGAAAAGCCCGGGACGGGCGACAATATGCGCGGCCCTGGTGCTGCAACGGGCGACGATAAGCTTTATATGCTGATGTATAACCGTAACAAGCGATCCATCGCTTTGAACCTGCGCCACGACCGGGGCCGTGAGATCCTGGCCCAGATGATCCCCAAGGCCGATGTGCTGGTGGAAAACTTTCGCCCTGGCACTATGGAGGCCATGGGCTTTGGCTGGGAACAGATCAGCGCCTTGAACCCGCGCATGGTCATGGCGCGGATATCCGGGTTTGGCCAGGACGGTCCCTGGGCAAAGCGCCCGGCCTTTGATGCCATCGCCCAGGCTGAAGGCGGCTTGATGCATTTGACCGGCAGTGACACGGGGGAGGCGACCATGTTCGGCTCCATCGTGATCGACTATTCCACCGGCACCAACGCGGCGCTGGGTGTCATGGCCGCCCTGCATGCCCGGGAACGCACGGGCCGTGGCCAGGTTGTGGATGTGCCGTTGCTGGATACGGCGATGTCGTTCCTGATGACGGCGGTGGCGGAATATCAGCGCGACGGCACAGTCATGGGACGCATGGGAAATCGGGACCGCTATAGCGCGCCGACCAATTCCTACCGCACACGTGACGGGGAACGTTTGCATCTGATGGCGGCGGGGGAGAAACATTTCGCCGCATTTGTCGAAATAATGGGTGAGACCGAAATATTGGACGACCCGCGGTTTGCCACGCCAGCGGACCGTTTGGAAAATGCTGACCTGGTGGATGAGACCGTGGCCGGCTGGATGCTGCGTCACGATCTTGATTGGTTGATGGAACGCCTGGTGGCAGCTGAAATCCCCTGTGCCCGTCTGGCCGATGTGGCGGATGTGGTGAACAACCCACAGGTCAAACACCGGGGACAAATCATCGACGTTAATCATCCGACCCATGGTACCGTGTCTATGCAGGGCAACCCCATTCGGCTGATGGACACACCCGTGGAAACCTATCGCGACGTGCCCACACTGGGACAACAGACAGAAGAAATTCTAACTGAATTTCTGGATATGGATGCGGAAGCCATCGCGACGTTGCGGGAAGACGGTGTGGTTTAGCCCTTAGTGGTTTAGCCCTTAGGCTGCCGCGTTGGCTTCTTCGCGGCTGGGGCGGGGGGGTACCGAAAAGGAAGCCTTGCCCGAAATCGAAGCCATATTCCAGAACTTCGATCACATCGTCCTCCTGCTCTATCCGCTCCACCACCAGGGAAATCTCGGACACGGTGGATTTGGCTTTCAAGTTGCGGGGATGTATCCAATCGGAACCATCCGTGGGCAGGGTTAGCAATAATTTGATGGGCACCTTGATAAAGCTGAAGTGCGCCTGGGCCAGGGCCTGGAAATCAATATCCAGGTCATCCACCTGGTCCATGGAAAAGCGGAAGCCCAATTCGCCCAACCGGGATAGCTGCGCCATCACCGTATCGGACAATGCGGCCACATCCCGTTGGCTCATCTCGAAGATCAAGCGCGAGGCGAGATTGGGGTTGTTGGCCATGAATTCGATGAATTGGTTCAGGAATTCCTCATCATTCAGGGTATGGTCCGAGATATTGACGAAGAAATTAACGTCGTTTTGGCGTTTTCCGTACGGCGCAACAATTGTACACAACGCATCAGCAGCAAATTATCGATGGTGCCAATCAGGCCCTGTTCTTTGGCAATCTCTATATATTGCCCTGGTGTGACCAGGCGGCCTTGAGATGTACGGATGCGGGAAAATACTTCGAAATGGCGGGTTCGTCGTTGCGGTAAGCTGACAATGGGCTGGATGTAGAGGTCGACACGGTTTTCCTCCAGTGCCTCGCGGATATGGCCCAGAATTTCCTCTTCGTTGATGGCATCGCTGACGCTGTCCGGGATGGCCGGGCGTCTCGCACCGTTGGTGCCATTAGACGTTGCGGCTGCATCAGCCTCTGTGGTGCCCGCACCATTGGAATCTCTACGGCGGCCCCGGCGGTTGGAGTTTGGCGTTTGCACATCGCCAAATTGCCCCAATTGTGATTGCAAAACTTTCATTTCGCGGACCAGGGCCTGATTTGCACCGTCGGCGGCATCTTCCACCACGTCGCACAAAATGGCCATTTCCTCGCGGGAACGTACCACATCCGCCATCAGGCCACGGTTCACCTCACGCAGGTCATCAACCTCATCAAAGGCGATTTCAAGCTGATTTTCCAGGTCCCGCTGTTCCAGGCGACGGGAAAAAATCTCGTGCATCAGGGCGGCGCATAAAAACCCAGCGCCGGCAATAATATAGGACATCATAGGCGCCAGTTGCGGCAGTGATTGGGACATCACAAAGCCGGCCCCGACGGAAAGAATTCCGTACGATGCGATGATCAATAGATGCGTGATTACAGACATACGTCCCCAAGGCTG
>JAPKBD010000264.1 GCA_028824965.1 Alphaproteobacteria bacterium
ATTCAGGCGCGCCGACGCGATATGGCAAAAATGAATTCTGAAGACCTATCCAGCGAAAAATCCGAACGTCAGGAAAGCTGGCGCGACACCGTGAAAACAGTGATTTATGCGGTGCTGATCGCACTGGTCATCCGCACCGTGGCGTATGAGCCGTTCAACATCCCCTCGGGCTCTATGCTGCCCACATTATTGATCGGGGATTACGTTTTTGTATCGAAATTCCCCTATGGCTATAGCCGCCATTCCATGCCGCTTAGCCCGCCGCTGTTCAGTGGCCGGATCAACGAAGCACCCGTGGTGCGCGGCGATGTGGCGGTCTTCAAATTGCCGAAAGATAATTCCACAGATTACATCAAACGCATTATCGGTCTGCCCGGCGATCATATCCAGGTGCGCGAAGGTATCCTTCACATCAACGGCAAGGCCGTGAAGCGGGAGCGGGTAGAGGATTTTGTGCAAAAACATTCCGGTGCCCGTTACGGCCGGGTGCGCCAGTATCGGGAGACGTTGCCCAGCGGTCGCACATATTTGACCCTGGATCTGCAACCCCGCGGCATGGCGGACAACACCAATGTTTATGTGGTGCCTGTGGATCATTACTTTGCCATGGGGGATAATCGGGACGATTCCACGGACAGCCGGTTCCTCGAACATGTGGGCTTTATCCCGGCGGAAAACCTGGTGGGCCGCGCCGACATGATCTTTTTCTCGGTCAATGGTACCGCGGCCTTTTGGGAAGTTTGGAAATGGCCCAGCGCCATTCGTTTCAGCCGTTTCTTTGACGGCTTTGGTTAAGTTGTGAGCGGCCCCGATTTCCCCACGCTTTATACCCTGTTGGGACACGAATTTGCACAGCCCGATCTTTTGGAAGAGGCGTTGAGCCATCCCTCTCTTGATCGGCGGCGGGAAGGGGGCCGGGATTATCAACGTCTGGAATTCCTGGGCGATCGGGTTCTGGGTCTGATCATCTCAACAGCCCTGTACCGGGATGACCCAGGCGCAGATGAAGGCGGGTTGGCGGTGCGCTTCAATACTTTGGTGCGCCGGGAGACGGTTGCTGACGCTGCCCGCCTGATCGGTTTGGGCCAGCATATGATGCTGGGTAAAAGCGAAGCGCGTCAGGGTGGGCGGGATAAACCTGCTATCTTGGCCGATGTCTGCGAGGCCGTAATCGGTGCGCTTTACCTTGATGCAGGTTTGGCGGTGGCGGAAGCGTTCGTATTACGCTATTGGTCCGAATTCATGGTCAACAGCAGCAGGGTTGAAAAAGATCCCAAGACCCAGCTGCAGGAATTTCTACAGGGGCGGAGTGGGAAGCCGCCGCGTTATAAAGTGGTGTCCCGGGAAGGCCCGGACCACGCCCCGGTCTTTACCGTCGAAGTGCGTGCCGAGGGTGCGTCCACTGGGGCTGGCCAGGGTGGCTCCCGTCAAGAGGCGGAGAAAGCTTCGGCCAGGGACATGTTAAGAAATTTAGGTGAATTGCCCTCTGTCTAGATCATAGGGCAACAAATTATGGTGCTTTAATATGAGCGATAAAAACACATCTGACCAATGCGATGATGGTGGCGATTATGTGCAACGGTGCGGCTTTGTCGCCCTACTGGGTGCGCCGAACGCTGGCAAATCAACCCTGACGAACGCCCTTGTTGGCAGTAAAGTTTCCATCGTCACGCCAAAGGTTCAGACCACGCGGGCGCGCATTACGGCGATCGCCATTCACGGTCAGTCGCAGGTCGTTTTTGTGGATACGCCGGGGATCTTTGCCCAAACAACCAAGCGGTTGGAAAAGGCCATGGTGGCGGCTGCCTGGGGCGGGGCCGATGATGCGGACCTTCGCGTACTTTTGGTCGATGTGGAGCGCGGCATGTGCCGCAATACCAGGGCCATTATCGATGGTCTGAAAAAGGCCAATATGAAGGCGATCCTGGTCCTCAATAAAATTGATCTGGTGCGTCGGGATAGTTTGCTCGCCATGTCGGAAAGCCTGAATGAAGAAGGTATCTTTACCGAGACCTTTATGCTGTCTGCTATGAAAGGCGATGGTGTCCAGGATTTGCTGGCAGCATTGGCACCGCAACTGCCCACAGGACCCTGGCATTATCCCGAAGATCAACTGGCCGATATACCGGAGCGCTTATTGGCAGCCGAAATCACCCGGGAGAAAATTTTTCTGCGCCTGCATCAGGAATTGCCCTATGCCATAACAGTGGAAACGGAGTCGTGGAAACCCAGCAAAGGCGATAGCCTGCGTATAGAACAGGTGATCTATGTCCGCCGGGACACGCAAAAAGCCATCGTTCTGGGCAAGGGCGGCCAGCAGATAAAGCAGATCGGGGCGGAGGCGCGGGCCGAGATGATGGAATTATTCGGCTGCACCGTGCATTTGTTCCTGTTCGTCAAAGTGCGCGACAACTGGCAGGACGATCCGGAGCGGTACCGCGAGATGGGCCTGGATTTTCATAGGTGATTTCTATGGATGATTCTCATCGTTAGGGAGATGAAGCTATGAAGCGTGAAGGTTCCCAGGGCCTGATGGCCTTTTGGGCCGATATCGATGCGGCCAATACCCTTGCTTTTCAGGAATGGCATAATTGCGAACATATTCCGGAGCGTATCTCCATCCCCGGTTTTAACGTGGGCCGGCGCTATCGGGGTATAGAAGACGCGCCGAATTTTCTGATGTTCTACGAAACAGATACAGCTGCTGTCTTTGCCTCTGATGCCTATATGGCGCGCCTGAACGATCCCACGCCCTGGACAAGTGAAACCCTGACTTATTTTCAGAATCCATCCCGTAATATTTACAGCCTGGAAATCGAATACGGTCACGCAGCCCCCATGGAAGCGCCCTATATCGATACCTTGCGCTTTAACTTTGACGGCCCCGTCAAGGATATCAAGCAGTGGTTGGAGGCGATCGAGGCGCTGGAAGAAGTCGACCGCGCCCGCCTGTACAAGGTGGACGAGGAGATATCCTCCATCATGACGTTGGAGCGAAAAATCTATGGCGGCGGTCCTGGCCAACAGAAATATCTGGCCATGATCGAAGGTGCATTGCCCAGTGCGGCCCAGGATGGCCTGACACCACCCCAGGGTTCGACGGATATATTCGCGGACAGTTTCTGGCTCGAAATAGCCCTCTACCCGGCGTCTTAACCGGAGGCTTGATCTTCTTCCAGCCAGACATTGAACTTTGCCGGGCGCTTCTCCACGAATGACTTCACACCGTCGCGCGCATCAGGGTGATGGTCGACCACTGCGGTCTTGGCGGCAATCTCATCACAGGCTTGTTCGAAGGTCAATTCAGCTGCGTTGTAGATAGACCGCTTCAACATACGCATGGCAACTTGCGGTCCGTCGGCCAACTCAGCTGCCAGATCGCTGGCTGCTTGAACCAGCTGGTCGTTGGGCACGACCTCTGTCACCAGGCCCAGATCGAACGCCTCCTTTGCCGAGACAATGCGCTTGCGCATAAGGAAATCCAGGGTCTTGGCCAATCCCATATGCTGCACCAATAGATGTTGGCCGCCTTCATCGGGCAAAAGGCCAAAGCGTAAGGTGGCGCTGCCCATGCGGGCATCCTCTGCGGCGATCCTGAAGTCACAGGCCAGGGCGAGGGAGAATCCGGTTTGGATGGCGACGCCGTTCAGTGCCGCAATGGTTAGCTTGTCGATGGTGCGAATGACCCGGTTTAATTCCTGGGAGATCATGCGCAGGCCGTCATAGGTACCAATGGCGTTGTCATGACCGGGCGGCAGCGGGGGCACCAACCCCGGCTCCGCACGCAGGCCCTGGGCATAGGCCTTAAGGTCATCGCCGGCGCAAAAGCCGCGCCCCGTACCTGTGAAGATAATAACCCGCACCGCATTATCCATCTGTGCCTGGACCAGGGTCTCCACCAAATCCCGTTTGATGGCGGAGGTCATGCCGTTCAGACGTTCGGGGGTATTAAAGGTAATCCAGGCGATGCCGGGCGCATCCACCCTGACATCAAAGCCGCGAAATGATCCTGTCTGCATGGTGTTCTCCAATCTTCAATTTCGTTTAGTTGGGTTTTGCCCACCAGGTCTCCAGCCGATAGCCATAGACGGGGGTTAATTTGGGTTGCGCAAAGCGGTCCCACAGGGCAACGCGATCCGTCTTTAGATGAAATAGCGGGATTACATAGTGGCCCCATTGCAGAACCCGGTCCATGGCGCGAACGGCGGCGATCAGATCGTCGCGGCTGGCGGCATCAGAAATTTTGCCAACCAGATCATCAATGGCGGGGACCCGGATGCCGGGGTAGTTGCGGGTGCCGTCTCGTCCGGCAGCGTCCGTGCCCCAATAAAAGGCCTGTTCGTTGCCGGGTGAGAGCGATGGATCCCACAAATAGATCATGGCATCGAAGTCAAAAGTGTTGGTACGTTGTTGGTACTGCGCCGTATCCACCGTGCGGACCTGCACCTCAATGCCCAGCTTTTCCAGATTTCGGGCCAAATGCAGCGCCAGCTTTTCATTGCTGCGGCGGATCAGCATAATTTCAAACTGAAACGGGGTGCCTTTGTCGTTCACCAGTTTCAGATCTTTGATATGCCAACCCGCCTGGGCCAGCATATTTCGCGCCGTGCGCAGATTGCCCCGCAGCCTGCCGCTGCCATCTGTCGTGGGCGGCGCATAGATTTTTGTGAAAGTCTCGTCCGGCAGATCGCCTTTGTATGGCGCTAGTAATTCGATTTCCGCCGCTGATGGAAGTTTGGTCGCAGCCAGCTCCGAATTCTCAAAATAGCTGCGCGTCCGTGTATAGGCCCCATGATACAAGGTCCTGTTCAGCCATTTGAAATCTATCGCATGGGCCAGCGCGGCACGGACCCGGCGGTCCCGAAAAACCGGACGTCGGGTATTTAGCGCGACGGCATACATCCCCGCCGGTCGGCCATGGGTAAACGACATCAGTTTAACATCGCCCCGTCGTCGGGCCGGGAAGTCATAGGATTGGGCCCATATTTTGGGGTCAGTCTCTGCCCGCAGATCCACCTTGCCGGCCTTGAACGCCTCCAACATGGCGCTGTCGTCGCGATAATAATCATAGCGCACAAGATCAAAATTATTCTGGCCCCGTTGGGAGGGGAGGTTTTCCGCCCAGTGATTTTTGATACGCCGATACTGGATCGAATGACCGGGATCGACCTTATCAACCCTATAGGGCCCACTACCCATCAAGGGTTTCATTGAGACGCGGTTGAAATCTTGCCCCTCAAGTGAGCGGCGGGAAAGGATGGGCATCATGCCCATGATCAAGGGTAATTCCCGATTTTGGTTATTTTTGAAACGAAAGGTCACCGTGCGCGGGCCGGGCCGTTCGATATTGGCAACCTGGCCATAAAAATACCGATGGTTCGGACGGCCCTTGGTGCGCAGGGTCTCAAGGGAAAATATTACATCGTCGACGGTGATCTCGCTGCCATCATGAAACCGCGCACCTTGGCGTAAACGAAATGTGACGGAGGATCGATCGGGCGGCGTACTGACATCTTCGGCAATCAGGGCGTAAAGCGCGAAGGGCTCGTCATAGGCACGGGCGAGGAGGCTTTGATGGGTCAGGCGGCGGCCATCAACCCTGGCACCACGGACAATGAAATGTTGCAGGGAATCGAAGCCGCCCACCCGCCCCAAAACCAGCCGGCCGCCTTTGGGAGCTCCTGGATTGGCGTAGGCGAAATGCGTTGCCCCTTGAGCGTATTTCGGTGCGCCGTGCATGGCAATCGCAGGCTCTGCCTGGATCTGGGCGGAGGTCAGGGCGACAAGCAGACACGAAATGGCTATGGCAATGTAGGTCATCAATCCTGCTGTCGTTGAAAGGTTATGGACATCCAGGCCGCAATGGCGACCACAGGCAGCATAATAAGCCCCCCCATCAACATGGGCCAGTTCACCCCCCAATGGGTAAATAACAGGCCAGCCAAGGGGGGTGACGCAATCCGGCCAATCGCTGCAACGGAATTGGCCGTGCCCATGACAGTGCCTTGATGATCGCCGTCGGCGCGTTGGGAGATCATGGCTGTCAATGTGGGGTGGCAGAACGACGTGCCGATGCACAATGCCAG
>JAPKBD010000265.1 GCA_028824965.1 Alphaproteobacteria bacterium
GCCGCAATTGAAGCTGCGCGTGCGCGGGGTTTCCCTATTTATGGAGAGACCCTGCATCAATATTTGATGTTCACCCACGAACACTACAAACGCCCCAATGGACAGATCTATCACACCTATCCCTCATTAAAGGAAACCTCGGACCAGGATGCCTTGTGGGAGGGGCAGATGAACGGTTCCATCTCGGCAATTGCGACGGACGAAATTTGCTGCACGCTATCAGCCAAAACCCAAGGCCATCGCATTGATGACGTCACGGGGGGCAATGCCGGGTGTGAGCCACGGGTTGCCGTGATGTACACAGAGATGGTGAAAAAGCGCGGCTATACATTGGAGAAATTCACCGATCTCGTCTCCACCAACGCCGCCAAGATCATGGGCATGTATCCCCGAAAGGGCGCCCTGGCAGCGGGCAGTGACGCCGACATTGTGGTGCTTGACCCAGGCGAGAGCCGCACCGTCACCGCCGCCCGCCTGCACGAAAGCGACTACTCCCCGTGGGAAGGTTACGAGGCCGAGGTCTGGCCATCCCTCACTGTGCTGCGGGGCAAAGTGATGATGCAGGATGGCGAATTTTTCGGTGATCGCACGGACGGTAAGTTCCTCAAACGCAAGATAGATGAAGCCATCCGCAACCGACCCGCCTTATAGGCTTATCAGGTACAATTGCTCACATGGCACGACACAGGTCATTTCTGCTGTCATTGCCGGACTTGATCCGGGGATCCAGGGCAACAAACTGAATGGCTTGCAGCCCTGGATCCCCGGGTCTCCGCTACGCTATGCCCGGGGATGACAGTGTGTCGTGTTAAGCTGAATAATTGAAATGTATGCTTAGTGCGGCACCTGGATATCCAACCAGCCAAGGGGCGTGGTGGTTGCCAAATCGCCTTCTCGAAGTAGGACATTTGTGGTTTCCGAGACGATGAGGGCCGGGCCTGCCACAATTTGGCCTGCTGCCAGATGATCGAAATCATAGACCGGGGCGTCCAGCCAGCCGTTCAGATAGATCTTGCGCTGGCCGCTGGGTTCAATGGGTGCACCGGCCTCTGCCAATGGTTCCTCCGGCAGCGCAGGCAGGGCACCGATGGTGGCGATCCGTGCGTTGACCAGGACCGGGTCCTGGTCTTCCAGGCTGTAGGTATACAGCGCTTCGTGCCGACGTTCGAAGGCCGCCTTGATCTGGGCCAATAGGTCCGGTGCTGCAAAATCAACCTGATCCAGGGGCACATCAATTTCGAATATCTGTTCGCCATAGCGCATATCGGCGGACCGTAGACTATGGATCGCGCCATCGAACCAACCACGCAGGCGGCTCTCCCCCTCCGCCTCCATCTCCGTATAAAGTTTGTTGATCGCGTCAATGTTCAGGTTCGCCGTGTCGCCAATATGGGTGCGGGTCGTCTCCAACCGCAGCTCCGTCGCCAGCATGCCCCAGGCGGACATGACGGAGGCAATGCGCGGCACGACAACCCGGCCCAGGTTCAATTGCCGGGCCAGCTCCGTACCGTGCAAACCCGCCGCACCACCGAACGCAAGTAAGGCAAAGCGGCGGGGGTCGACGCCCCGGCGCACGGTAGCCAGGCGCACACCTTCGGCCATTTGTGTGTTGACCACCCGGTGCACCCCTTCTGCCGCACGGACACCGTTGATGCCAAGATCATTGCCCAGGCGATCCAGGGCGGCATCTGCGGCGGCCTTATCCAACTTGGCCCGGCCGCCCAGAAAATTATCGGGGTCGAGGTAACCCAACACCATGGAGGCATCGGTGACCGTCGCCGCCACCCCACCATTGCCGTAACAGGCCGGGCCCGGCATGGCACCCGCACTTTGCGGACCAACCTCCAACAAACCACCTTGCTGCACACGGGCGATGGACCCGCCGCCTGCGCCCAGGGTTACAATATCCAGGCTGGGCAGAGCGATACGTTCGTTGGCAATGCGCCGATCATTGGCCAGGGTCGCCTGACCATCGACGATCAGGGAAATATCGGACGACGTGCCGCCCATATCAAAGGGGATCAGATCACCCATGCCGATTAATCCGGCCGCATGACGGGCACCTGAAACACCGCCCGCAGGTCCTGAAAGGACCGTGGCAGCCGCCATGCGAATGGCCTCAGCAATAGGTGCGATACCACCATGGGAGAGAATGATCAGCACCGGGCCGCCATAACCCGCATCCTTCAGCGCCTGTTCCAGACGGGAGAGATAGCGCGCCAAAATAGGGGCCACATAGGCATTGACCACGGTGGTGGAGACCCGCTCATACTCCTTGATTTGCGGCAGGACCTCCGATGACAGACAGACATGCAGGTCCGGCAACGCCTCTGCCAGGGCTTCCCTCGTTGCCTGCTCGTGTCGGCCATCCCGATAGGCGTGCAGGTAACAAATGGCGACGGAGGTAACTTTCTCCCGCTTCAGGACTTTGATGGCTTTGTCCAGGGAGCCTGCATCGAGGGGGATGGCAATTTCACCATCGGCCTTGATCCGCTCCCGCACCCCGAGGCACAGATGCCGGGGCACCAATGCCTCCGGTCGGGCCAGGCGCAGGTTATAACGCTCCGGCTTCAGCCCTTCGCGCATTTCTAGGACGTCCCGGTGGCCTTCCGTGGTCAGCAGGGCGATTTTGGGGCCGTTGCGTTCTAACAAAGTATTGGTCGCAACCGTGGTGCCATGGACGATCCGGTCCGTGGCGGCTAGCAGGTCGGCCAGGCTCATACTCAGAGTTTCTGCCAACTGGGCCAAGCCGTTCATGACCCCGATAGATTGATCCGACGGGGTGGAGGGTGTTTTACCCAGGGTCACTTTGCCGAAATCATCAATGGCAACCAAATCCGTGAAGGTGCCGCCAACGTCAATACCTATGCGATACATACTTTGTCCTGCCGTCTATGCTTTTGCTTTTGATGATTTGGTAACGTAGCCATTGCGACGGTCATAATCCTTGGCCGCCTGTGCACGCTCCACCGGCGGACCCCAGCCACCGCCGCCTGCCGAATGAATTTCGAAGATAGCCCCGACAGGTACGTCGATGCCTTCCTCCTTAGTGCTCAACACCTTTGGCCGTTTGCCCGGTGCCCGCAGCAAATAGCGGTGGGGCGTGCCGTCTTCACCGCCCAACATCCCGGCAGCACCATGGCGGGCGCCATCACCGGCTGTGTTGACCTTGCAGGGTGTTTCCGTCTCCACTTCCAGGTCCAAATCAACGCCCGCACCGCCTGTGTAGCGGCCACTGCCGCCCGAATTGGCGCGATATTCATGGCGGCGAAAATACAGGGGAAAGCGCGTTTCCACGATCTCGATAGAGCCGAATTTCAGGCCCCCCGCGGAATGCCATTCCCCCGATCCATGCCAGCCATCGCCACCCGATGATGCGCCAGCACCGGGGCGGGCATGGAACATGTGCCAGATGAAGGGCTGTCCATTGCGGGGATCATCGCCTTTGATGGCAATGCGGAAACGTCGCCCCCACCCGGCCATGGCCCGCTCCGGGCAGGCAGGGGCCAGGGCGCGGACGATCGCCTCGATTATTTCCTGGGCGCAGTGCGAGGTGGACAGGGTCACCGGCGCGCCGGGCTTGGCCCAAACGATGCTGCCCTCCCGCGCGATGACTTTGACGGGACGGAGGGAGCCATCATTTTTGGGTGTTTCAGGGTCCAGTAAAAAGGCCAACGCCATGGCCACGCCCGATTGCATATTGGCGTGGGAGGAATTGATGAAGGATGTCACCTCGTCATCGGAGGCGCTCAAATCTATTTCCAGGTCGCTGCCATCTACCGTGACCTTGGCGCGGATGGCGATATCGTCGTTGCCCCGCCCGTCATCATCCAGTACGGCGACGCCATGATATACTCCGTCCTGCCAGGTTGAAATTACAGCGCGGGCTTGTTGTTCCGCCGAATTCAGGATGACCTCCACCCCGTCCTCAACCACCTCTGCGCTAAATTCAGCCATCAAAGCTTCCAGCCGTCGTTCGCCCAAACGGACGGAGCCGATTTGCGCTGCCAGGTCGCCCTGAAAATCCTTCGCCAGGCGGACATTGATCGTTAATAGCTGCATCAGGTCGGCGCGGATCTCGCCTTTTTCGTACAGGCGAATGGGCGGCACGCGCAAACCCTCCTGCCAGATTTCTGTCGCTGCTGCGTTATAAGCACCGTGGGTGGCACCGCCAATGTCGGAATGATGCGCCCGGTTGACGGTCCAGAACACCAGACGGCCATCGGCAAAAACCGGCACAAAGGCGGTCAGGTCGGGCAGATGGCTGCCGCCATGATAGGGATCGTTCAACAAAAACACATCGCCACTGTGAACATCATCGCCAAAGAATTCGACCACCGCCTTCACGGCCCATGGCAGCGCACCTACATGCACGGGAATATGTTCGGCCTGGGAGACCAGACGGCCGTCCGGGCCGCAAATGGCGGTGGAAAAATCCCGGCTGGAATTCATGATCTGCGAATAAGACGTCCGCAACATGGCCTCGCCCATTTCCTCGGCGATGGCGACCAGTCGGTGTTGAATGACGGAGGCGGTAATAGGATCTACATCAGGCACTGAATAGGTCACTCCAAATTTTGGTCGGCCAAGTCGGCCAAGTCGGCCAGGGCGACGGTGTGCTTAGTCTAGATCCTACTTCGCGGATGAACAATATGCATGTCTGGGGCGCATGTGCCGTGACCGCTGGCACCGGGTCGCAAGGGGGGCTATAGTCGCGCTAGGAAAATTGAAATCCAGTAGATTGAGGAACAAAAATCATGCGTGATGCCGTCATCGTTTCAACCGCCCGCACGCCGATCGGCAAGGCCTATCGTGGTGCGTTCAACAACACTCATGCCGTTGATATGGGTGGCCATGTCATTCAAAACGCAGTGGAACGCGCCGGTGTTGAACCGGGTGAGGTCGAAGACGTGATCATGGGCGTGGGCCGGACTGAAGGCAGCACAGGTGGCAACGTGGCCCGCGGCTCCGCCATGCGCGCGGGCATGCCGGTCAATGTTTCCGGCCTGACTGTCAGCCGCGCCTGTTCCTCAGGCCTGAACGCAATTTCCGTTGCCGCTCAGCGGATTATTACGGACGGTGTGCCTATTGCTGTGGGCGGCGGTTTGGAAAGTATCTCGCTGGTGCAAAACGATCACGCCAATTCCTTCCGCCGGACCAACGATTGGTTGGTGGAAAATCTGCCCTCCATCTACGCTCCTATGCTGGATACGGCCCAGACCGTGGCTGACCGTTATGGTGTCTCCCGCGAGGCCCAGGACGAATACGGTTTCCAAAGCCAGATGCGTACAGCTGCGGCCCAACAGGCCGGTCGCTTCGATGACGAAATCGTGCCCATGGCGACAATTAAGGCGGTGACGGACAAGGAAAGCGGCGAAGTAACCTATGTGGATACTTTGCTGGAAAAAGACGAAGGCAACCGCGCCAACACCACTCTTGAGGGCCTGCAGAGCCTGAAGCCGGTGACCCGGGAAGACGGCCACATCACAGCCGGTAACGCGTCCCAGCTGTCTGATGGCGCATCCGCCTGCGTGCTGATGAGCGATGCTGAGGCTGCGAAGCGGAACCTGGACGTGATGGGTATCTATCGTGGTCTGGTGGTTCATGGTTGTGAGCCTGATGAAATGGGTATCGGGCCTGTTTTCGCCATTCCGAAACTGCTGGAACGCAATGGTCTGAATATCGATGACATTGGTTTGTGGGAGCTGAATGAAGCATTCGCCGTGCAGGTACTATATTGCCGGGACAAGCTGGGCATCGACAATGATCTGTTGAACGTCGATGGCGGCTCCATCTCTGTCGGTCATCCCTATGGTATGACAGGTGCCCGTTTGACCGGCCACGCCTTGATCGAAGGCAAACGCCGTGGTGCGAAATACGTGGTTGTGACCATGTGTGTCGGCACCGGTATGGGCGCCGCCGGCCTGTTCGAAATTCCGCAATAGACTACGAATTTCTAAAAGACGGGCCCTTTGCATAGATTTGTGAAGGGCCCGTTTTTTTATGTTCGCACGATGAATGCCGGGTCAGGCGGTCTTTGCGATACGAAGTTCATTGTGGCCGGTCCGCCTTCGCTAA
>JAPKBD010000266.1 GCA_028824965.1 Alphaproteobacteria bacterium
AGCGGGGAAAGTCCGTTGTTCATAATTGTAGAACGCCGTCGATGTCTCCAACTCCGCCGCCGTAAAAGTGACGTGATAGTCTTCGTTGAAGTCGGTTTCCTCTGAGGAGACCCATTCAAAATGCCAGTCCATGCGTTTCTTATACGCTTCAAGCTTGGCCAGCGGCCCCTTTGATACGGCGATCATGGTAACGTCCCGGGCGGCCAAATGAATGATCCCGCCCTGATAACTATCTGCCCAGAAGGAACAACTGGGGCAGCCTTCCTCCCACGTAGGTCCGAACATGAAATGATAGATCAGCAATTGGCTGCGTCCTGAGAATAAATCGGCCAAAGATTTTGCGCCTGAAGTCGTATCAAAGACATAATCTTTCTCTACCTTCACCCATGGCAGGGCCCGTCGCTCCCGGCTTAGTTCGTCGCGCTGTCGGGTAAAGGCTTTTTCATTCGCCAGATGGGCCTTGCGTGCCTCTATCCATTCTTCCCGAGATACGATTTTGTGAGAATCCATTTAAGCGTCTCCTTTCCTAATACCGTGCTATTTGAGCAGCCATTGCTGCAAACATTCCAAACTGCCCTGCCAGCCTTTTCCATGACCATCGCGGGAGACTGCTGTGGGTAGGGCGTCACGGGAGATAATAACTTCCGTGGCATCTCCCACCGCCCTGAAAATAAGGGTTACCAGGGTTTCGCTATCCTGGTTGTCCGCACCCGCGCAGGCTTGACCCTCCAGCACCCAGGTGAAGACCAACTTTGAGCCTGGTTCGATCTCCCGATAGACGCCATATTGGTAAAAGACTTCGCCACCCGGGGGCTGCATACCGAAGCGATAGGCCCCGCCGATGCGCAGGTCCACCTCTGCCGTGGCCAGGAAAAATCCGTCCGGTCCGAACCATTGCTTTAAGATCTCCGGCTCTGTCCAGGCGCGGAACACCCGGTCCACGTCCGCCTTAAAGGTTCGCCTGGTTGAAAGGCCAAACAGGTGGGCCTCCGGTGTCTCAACTGTGTCCACACTCATGTTTTTTCCCTTTCCTTTTGGTCTGTCTGATCGCTGTTCTGATCCAGGTATCTTGCCAATGCATCAAGATTTTCGTCCCAAAATTGCTGATAAAATTTGACCCAATCCGCCGCCGCTTTGAGGTTTTCGGGCAATAGCCGACAGTGGCGAACGCGACCGTCCTTGCGCCTGGAAATCAGGTTCGCCTTATTCAAAACATTGAGGTGTTTTGAAACGGCGGCAAGCGACATAGCAAAGGGTTGCGCAATTTCGGTGACCGTCAAATCACCATTTGAAAGCCGCGCTAAAATGGCCCGCCGTGTGGGGTCGGCCAAGGCGGCAAAGGTGGCGTCTAACGCCTGTTCATTATATTCAACCATGCGGTTAAGTATAATGCTGCGATCTATATAGTCAACCAATTGGTAAAGTATTTATCGAATGAACCCGTCGAAACGAAACTAGATAGCTCTGGCATGGGCCGGCTTGTCAGGGTCGGGCGCGTGATATTCATCGAAGGCGGCGCAGGCCATGCGCACCAGCATACGCCCTTGGGGCAGGACATTGACCTGCCAGCCATCAACAGAAACCAGATCATCGGCGATCAGTGGGTTCAATTTCTCCACCTCACCCGATAGATCCTCAACCCGAACATTGTGCCGGTCACAGATGTCTTCGAGATCGATTTTAAAATCACACATCAACCGCTCAATGATGTCTGAACGCAGGCGATCTTGTGCTGTCAGCCCAACGCCGCGATTTGTGCCCAGGCCGCCATCCTTAATGGCCATCATATAATCCCTGGCCGCGGACTTGTTTTGAATGAAGCCGCTGGGCAGGGTTGATATGGCAGAGGCACCAAAGGCCAGCAAGGTCTTGGCCGTGTCCGTGGTGTAGCCTTGGAAATTCCGATGCAGACGCCCTTCCCGCTGGGCTACGTCCATCTCGGAACCGGCCTTGGAGAAATGATCCAGGCCAATATGCACATAGTCCGCTGCCGCCAATCGCTCCAACGCCTCGTTGAACAAGTTCAGGCGTGCTTCGGCATCAGGCAGGTCACCGTCCTTGATCAACTTCATGTGGGAGAACATCCACGGCACATGGGCATAACCGAACAGCGTCATCCGCTCCGGCCCCAGGCCGACGGCCAGATCAGCCGAGGTGCCGAATTTCGCCTGTTGTTGCAATGGCAGGCCGTACATCAAATCCAGGTTCAAATCCCGAATGCCGCCCGCCCGCAAATTCGTAATAGCATCTGCCACCAACTCGTAGGGTTGAACGCGGTTGACCGCCTTTTGCACATCTTCATCAAAGTCCTGGACCCCGATAGACGTGCGATTGACGCCCATGTCGCGGGTCAGGGTGACGATGTCTTCAGCTGAAATGACACGGGGGTCCATTTCCACGGCAATTTCCGCGTCAGGCAGAAAGTCGAAATGTTCCCGCAATTTTGCCATGATCCGCATCATGCGCGCGGGTCCGATGGCACTTGGCGTGCCGCCACCCCAATGGACCGCTGCCGCCTCCGGTCGCTCCCTCAGCTTGGCAGCAACCCGGTCGATCTCATCACAAACCAGGTCGGTGTAATTATCAAAGGTATTTTGATGCCGGCCCACTTGCGTATTACAGCCGCAATACCAACACAGAACCTCGCAAAATGGCACGTGCACATACAGGGACACCGGCTCATCCCGGCCCACTTCACCCAACCAGGCCGCATGTTGTTCCGCCCCGATGGTATCAGTGAACTGCACCGCAGTCGGATAGGACGTGTAGCGCGGCACACGCTGGTCGTATTTCAATAAAATTTTAGAATCCATAGCCCTCAACCTACCCCAATTTCCCCATGTTCCCTTGGGGCATTTCCGACTAGAAAATGCCCAGACTCTTTAGAATAGAGCAACACCAAATGCCCAATCGTGCAAGAACAGCAGAATTGCCACATACAGGGCAACGCCGCCTGCAATCCCCGTCCAGCCAATTTCCCCCAAGGTCACCCTGGCGCGTCCCTGAAAAATAGCGGCAAAAGGTAACCAAGATGTTTGCGCAGAAAATCGCGCCCAACTAT
The DNA here is from genome assembly GCA_028824965.1 of Alphaproteobacteria bacterium. Lineage (GTDB taxonomy): Bacteria > Pseudomonadota > Alphaproteobacteria. Next base: position 3,062 of record JAPKBD010000266.1, read on the forward strand.
CGGCATTTTTTGCTTTTCGCTTGGCATCTATCTGGGGTGGCCCAATTATGGACAGGATCAGGAAACCGCCAAAAAACAGAACAGACGCCAGATCCCCATTGGCCAGGATATGCGCTATTGCCCATAACGTGACGCCAACCAAAAAGGGGTGACGGGTAACCTTGATAATACCTTTGGCCGCATTCTCTTCACGTAATGATTTACCGCCCCCCACAACGGAGGTCGGGTTCGGCGTTGTGAAGGCCAGAACCGCCAGCATAATCGCAATCAGCATCAATACCATGGCCAGATGCGTCAATGCCGCCGCCGGCATCCATAGTTCTACATGCGGGGCCGTACTGAAGGTCAGGATCATCCAACCCAACGCCAAGGCCGACAGGATGGAGAACCCAGCGGCATATGTCTTCTCGCCCATAACGGCGACCAACTTGCCCCGCAGGTTGGTGCCTGAGATCATGGCGTGAATGACAACAAATAACATGCTGGCCAAAAATAGGCTGATCATGGCACATTTCCTTTCACAGACACTTTTAGGGTCTATCTACCGGCAACACGAGGACAGAATTCATATGGACATCATCCCATGCGAGGCAACCCTGGGTGCCACAATAACCGGCATTGATCTGAGCACCAATCTTGACGATGAGACGTTCTGCGCAATTGAAGCAGCCTGGCATCAATACGGCGTGCTGATCTTCCCAGAGCAAAACCTGTCCGACGATCAGCATATCGCCTTCAGCCGCCGCTTTGGTGAGCTGGAGCGCATGATCACCAAGAATTTTACGGACAGGGAGGAATTTGCCTGGCTGTCGAACGTCAAAGAAGACGGCACCTTGTGGCCCCATAAAAGCGAACATGGCCTATACCTTGAAGGTAATCGCGGCTGGCATACGGACAGCTCGTTCAAGCCGGTGCCGGCGATGGCATCGTTGTTGGCAGCCCACCAGGTGCCCGATACGGGCGGGGGCACCGAATTTGCCGATATGCGTTCTGCCTATGACGCGCTGGCGGGGGAGATGCAGGACTATCTGGAAGATAAGATAGCTGTGCACAGCTATCTCTACAGCCAGGGCCTGGTAGGTGGCCTTTCCGTTTTGGACGAGGCGGAACAAGATGCCCTGCCCCCCGTTGAACACGCCGTGGTCCGCACACATCCGAGAACGGGGCGCAAAAGTCTTTATCTGGGCCGCCACGCCAGCCATATCAAAGGCGAGGACAAATTGGAAAGCCGCGCCCTGCTGCAAAAACTATGTGACGATGCCTGTCAGGCCCCCTGGACAATCACCCATATTTGGGGCGCAGGCGACCTCGTCATATGGGACAATCGTTGTATGCTCCATCGTGGCCAAACTTGGCCCGGTGATCAGGCGCGGGTCATGGCGCGGACAACCATTGCAGGCGAGACCACGAATAACGAATGGACGCTGTGATCAAAATGCGGTGGCCCTCATCCCGAAATGATTGGAACGATAAAATAAATGGTTGAAATGGAAAAATTTGATGCGGTCATCCGCGGCGCGCAGGTGATCGACGGCACGGGTAGCGCGGGCAGTCTGATGGAGGTTGCCATATCCGGTGACCGGATCGCTGCGATTGCGACTCTGGAAAATGCACAGAATTGGCTGGGTAAACTGGAAATTGATGCCAGCGACCGGGTCCTCGCGCCCGGATTTATTGATGTCCACACCCACGATGACAATGCTGTTTTGGCAACGCCGACAATGCCGGCTAAGATCAGTCAAGGCGTGACAACTGTGATCGTTGGCAATTGCGGAATTTCATTGGCACCGATAATTGATATTGACCCACCCGAACCATTGAACCTTTTGGGCGGGCGTGATCAGTTTCATTTTGAAACCATGGCGGAATATTTCACGGCTGTAGAGGCGGCCCAACCTGCCATTAACGTTGCCGCATTGGTGGGGCACAGCACCCTTCGGGCCGGTATCATGGATAACCTGCAGCGCACAGCCACGGGGGCAGAGATTGCAGCCATGGGCGAGAGGCTGGCCGCATCGTTAGCGGCGGGCGCGATTGGGTTCAGCACCGGGCTTTATTACAAAACTGCCAAAGCCGCAGAAATGGCGGAAGTTGTCGCACTGGCCAAAGTTCTGGCAAAGGGTGGCGGTATCTATACCACCCATATGCGGGATGAGGCGGACCATATCATCGCATCTTTGCAGGAAACCAAGGCCACGGCTGAACAAGCGGATGTCCCCGTCGTCGTCTCCCACCACAAATGCGCCCAGCCGGCTAATTGGGGACGCAGCGAGGAAACCTTGGCGTTTATTGAAGAAGCGCGCGGCACCATAAAAATGGGGTTGGATGCTTATCCATATGCCGCCGGTTCAACGGTGCTGGACCCGGATTTCGTGCGCGATGACATCCGTATTATGGTCACCAAGTCGGAGGCGTATCCGGAGGCCAAAGGCCGGGACCTGTCCGATATCGCCAAAGAATGGGATTGTTCCCTGAAGGATGCCGCCAGCAAGCTGGCACCCGCCGGTGCTATTTATTTTCAGATCGACGAAGATGATATGCAGCGCATCCTGGCCTATCCGCCAACCATGATCGGCTCCGACGGTCTGCCCCACGACGAACACCCCCATCCCCGCCTATGGGGCACCTTCCCCCGGGTCCTGGGCCATTATTGTCGCGATCTCGGTCTGTTTGATTTGCCAACAGCCGTGCACAAAATGACCGGCCTGCCCGCCGCAACATTCGGCATTCCCGATCGCGGCGTGATCCGTGAAGGCGCGTTCGCCGACCTGGTGGTTTTTAACCCCGATACAGTCAAGGATCTGGCCACCTATGAAAACCCTTTGCAGCAATCTACCGGGATCGACTACGTTCTGGTTAATGGCACCCTATCTTTGATGCTGGGTAATCTGTGCCCTGATCGGGCGGGTCAGGTGGTGCGGAATGCCTGATCTATTATGCCGTTTAGGAATGGTGATTGGATGATGGTGTAGGCGAAGCCATCGGTGCGATGCCGCCATACTGGT
>JAPKBD010000267.1 GCA_028824965.1 Alphaproteobacteria bacterium
AGAACTACAGGACATCTTGCTGAGCCACAACCTAACCCCGAGAAAGTGCCTCGGGTACAAAACGCCCGTTCAGGCAATCTTGAAAGGCGAGTCCGAGGGCCCCCCTACCCTTTGCAGACGGCCCCACCGTCCTGTTGAGCTGAATGCGCCCCGGTTTTTAGGCCTACATAGATACGTTAGGATTGTCTGACATTACGCATTCTTAATGGTAAGGCCGCCGTCGACAGGCAGAACCGCTCCGTTCATGTAGCTGGATGCGGGCAACACGAAATTTAGTGTACCCTGAGCAACTTCCTCGGGCTCGGCATAACGGGCCAGCGGTACCCGGCGTTTGGCGAAGATGGCCTTATGCTTTTCCGAAATAACTTGCGTCATGCCCGTGTTGACCGCGCCGGGACATATGCAGTTTACCGTGATGCCTTCGCGTCCCAATTCCACCGCCAGGGACCTGGTCAAACCAATGACACCATGCTTGAACGATGTATACGGGCTGGTTTCAGGCGTTGCGCCCAGACCTTCGGTGGAGGCGATATTGACGATCCGGCCATCACCGCCTGACCGTAAATGAGGCAACGACGCGCGAATGGTTCTGGTGTGCGCGCGGAGTAATATATCTGCGTGTCGGTCCCAAATCGCCTCGTAATCATCATCGTCGATCAGGGTATGCTGGGATATCCCGGCATTATTGATCAAGATGTTCAGGCCGCCAAAGCGTTCGGCAATCTCCGCCACGACCGTTTTAATCCGATCCGGGTCGGCCAGGTCCAACGTCCAACCCTCCGCACTTAAACCCGCTGCCTTGATCTCGGCCACCACCGCCTCAACGCCATCCGCATTGATGTCGGTCACGGCCACATGGGCACCTTCATCGGCAAAAAGATGTGCCGTTGCCCGGCCCATGCCGCTGGCCGCACCCGTGACAAGGGCCACTTTGCCCGCAATGGAACGGTTAAGTTTTGATAATCTGGTCATATCATCCTCCAGAACTGAATTTTCTCCAACTAAGCATGAATTCAGTTACAGGCGAACAGAATACTGATCAGAAATCCAAATCATTAAGCTGCGGCGACAGCCACACGAGTATCGTTGTAGCAGGCACCTTCCGATAAGTCCGCTTTGGTGGTCGGTGCCAGGGCGGACACGGTCTGTCCATTGGTGGTGGTTCGCATCCAGGCACCTTTGTAGGACAGCAAAACGCCGGGCGCTATGCCATCCGTTACCTTTAAGGGCAGATAAACCTCCCCCAACTTGTTGTGAACGCGCACTTGCTGGCCGTCGGCCAGCCCTAGCTTGCCCGCATCGTCGGGGTGCATTTCCAGATCCGGTGTCGCATCGGATTGCGACAGGCCACCAAACATGGAATTGGTCCGCCAATTCGAAGATGGCGTCACCAAGGCAAAGGGATAAGTGCGGGCGGCATCTTCATCTTCCGCCAAGCTTTGAAATTTCGCCAGGGGCGCTGCGAATTTATCCGTCAGGTAGCTGGACCGCAATTCGATCCTGCCACTTTTGGTGGTGGGCTGTCTTTCAAACCCGATCCGGTCCGTCGATGTTGACATGCCCAGGGCCGCCGGGATGGGTAATTGACTGGGCCGCACGCCGCCCAATCGGGGGTCGTCGCCATCCAGGGCATCGTCCATTAACTCTGCATCGCTGGCCCGAAAAATGGCGTCGTTGAAGCCGAAACGGTGCGCCAGACGGCGGAAAATCTCGGTATTCGGCAAGGCTTCCCCCACCGGGTTGATCACCGCCTCGGCCCGCTGGATATATTGCTGGCCATAGGCGCAGAACAAATCGTCATGTTCAAAATGTGACGCAGCCGGCAGCACCACATCAGCGTAATCAACGGAATCCGTCTTGGCCACATCGACCACGACGGTAAACACATCCTCCCGCGCCAGGCCCCGGCGCATGGTGTTCTGATCAGGATGCACCACCAATGGATTATGGTTATAGATCACCAATCCGCGAATGGGCGGATCCACATCGTCGTCCGCCAAATGCCGGCCCACATCGATGATATTCAAGGTCCGTGTCCCTGCGGGGATCAAATCCGGACGGGTCAGCCGGGCACCGGTTTTCGGGAACAGATTGCCTGCACCACCCACCAGGCCACCGGCTGTATTTCGGAACTTGCCGGTCAGCGCCGGCAGGGCAAAGATCGCCCGCAGGCCCGCGCCGCCATTGCGGTTACGTTCCAGCCCATTGCCTGTCGCGATGATCGCCGGTTCGGCGGTGTGATACCAGGCCGCCAGAGTGCGAATGTCATCCGTTGAAACGCCGGTGATCTCCGCCGCCCGCTCCAGGCTGTAATGGCCGGCCTCAGCCATGAAATCGTCGACGCCCTCAACCATGTCGGCAATGAAATCCGCATCAAAGGCACCAAGACGCTGCAGTTCATTGGCCAAGGCAAAGGCCAGGACGACATCTGTCCCGGGGCGGGGCGCGATGTGCAGGTCAGCCTGTTCCGCAACTTTGATGCGGATGGGGTCCACCACCACTACTTTACCGCCGCGATCGCGGACTTTTTGTAGGACGGGGGCCAGGTGCAGGTTCGAGAAGGTGACGTTATTGCCCCAGACCACGACCAGTTCAGCAGCTTCGATATCGGTCATCTGTGCGCCGGCGATGGTGCCGAACGTACCCAACCAGGCTTCCCCCTTGATGCCGCCACATAAAGGCCGCCGGGACAGCACAGATGCGCCCAATTTATGAAAAAACCGCAGATCCATGGACCCAATGGCCAACATGCCGTGGGGACCCGCATAATTCAGGGGCAGTATTGTTTCCGGCCCATGTTTTGCAATGGTATCCTGGAAATTGTCATGGATGAAATCCAACGCTTCATCCCAGGAAATCGCCTCAAATTTACCCTCACCCTTGGCACCGACACGGCGCAGGGGCTGGGTCAGGCGGTTTTCCCCATGGACGAAATCGGGATAAAGGCGGGCCACCTTGTTACAGATCACCCCCTTGGTCAGGGGGTTGACGTCAGATCCACGCACCTTTGTAATGCGGCCGTCATCTACCGTGACCTGCAATGAACAGGTATCGGGGCAATCAAGGGGACAAACGCTTGGCTTTTCCATGCTCATTTCAGTGTCGGTTGCAGTTTCAGCCGTCATGGGATCGGTTCCTTCGCAAAATTATCCAGTGCACAATCATCTCTCAAAATTGGCTTGTCGAAAAGGGCCATTTATATCTTTTTGATAGAGCCAATAACGCCTGCCTTGCAGATACCTGAAAATTAGATACTGTCCACCTCAAATAGGGAGAGCCGTTATAACGAAAAAGATCAGCCATATTGGCATTTTGGTACATGATGCGGACGCTGCGACGGAACTTTGGACGGGTTCGTTCGGCCTGCAAAAGTTTGATGACCGGCGCATCGAAGTTGAGGGCATTCGCAGTGTTTTTGTGTCCGTCGACGGAACATGGGATGAAATGGTTATCGAGATCATGGAGCCATTGGATAAATCGAATATGGAGAACGCCCTGTCCCGACGTCTGGCCAAAGTGGGCGAAGGTTTCTATCATATTTGTCTGGAAGTCGACGATGTGGAAGGCAGCGGCCAGGCCCTCATCGATAATGGCATGGCGGTGATGATGCGCAATCCAACAACACCTGGCGCCTCCGCCCGCTGGCTGGTTCATCCCAAAGATGCCAATGGCGTCATGGTTGAGGCGGTTAGCCGCGGCTAGATCAAACGGCTTTAATTTGGTTTCAATTTGAAGCTGATAATTTGATCGGCCTCAATAACTTGGACCAAACAGGGATTTACCGACCCCAGTAGCTTACCGGCCCCAGGCGGTGGCTAAATGCTTGTTCGTGGCAAAAAACTGCGCCATGTCGGACGACAGTACTTGTTCCGTTTTACGGCGGAAATCGGCGGATAGGGTTCTGATCTTCATTTGATCAAGAACCTTCGATACCGACCCGTAATTGTGTTTCCATAATGGATACATGAACTCTGTCATAATGCGGTCGGCATCATTTCGCAGCAGCATCTGTTGTTTTCGGCCCAGGCTGGAGAATTCCGGTATTGACGATGCGGCGAGGGACAAGCCATTTGAAAATTTAAGGTCGTCTTCAATGTAATTATCCGTTCGTATCGCCAATTCAGTTCCCGGATAGTCGATCGCGTAGTCCAATATGTTTCGCGAAACCAACGCGGCCTGCACATCTGTGAAATTGTCAGATGAAATATTGATCCGATTATGATTTAAAAATCGATGGATACGTCCGGACTGAGAGGTTGAGAAGAATGGCGCGCTGAAGGATGCATCAACCCCAACAAATCGGAATATGTCCTGCATGGACTTGGGGTTCGTTCCATCGAATATACTATTATAATCAAGCACAAGCGGTGTATTGAAGTGGCGTTCATAGGTCGCCTGTATTTTCGCATAATATAGATAACGGTTATGTTCTTCCCAGAACGCCTCGGGCCCACGAATCTTTTCAACACCCTCTACACGGTTCGGCACGGCGTTTTGATAATGATGAAGCAGATCGGCCATATCCCCGGACAATTTCAGGTCCGTTGGCCATTTAAGGCCCGCGTTCTCGAACGAATAATTGCAATAATGGACGATATTGATGTGATTGTGTTCCGACACCATGGCATCGAAATAGTCCCTGTATATAAGGACCAGTCCATTTTTGCGCACGATGCGGGAAAGCCGGCGGGCGACATCTTCCGCTTCCTCACTGACTTCAACAAATTTGTGCTGCACCAGACCAAATTTGGTGCTGGGGCTGGCCTGCATCGCGTCCTGGGCGCTTTCAAGAAGTTGGTCTTCCTGACCGCCCTCCAACGCCCTATCCAAGCCGGATTTTGGAATTGCGATAATATTTGGATGCAGGGATAAAAACCGCTGTATAGCTGTGCCGCCGGAGCGGCGCACAGGTACGATCAGAAAATCAAAAAGCTTCATTTCGACAGACCTTGGTCGCGCATCATGCCTATATTCAGTCTCACGTTAGTCCCTTATAGGCCTCTTACGTGTCATTAGTTGGACGCTTATTCGTCTCTGGGAACTCTGCGCAGGTCTTGCATCTCATAGGGGTCAGCCAGAATATCATGCAGGGCAGCACCAGCCAAAAATGCCAGTTTTTTCGCCGTCTGTACCATGGGCGGATAGCCGCACAGATAGACGCCCCAACCAGATAGGACATTGTGGGCTGCCATGGCTACCGCCTCAGCCCGGCCCTTTTGCGCACCTAACGCCGTGCGAACATCGTCCTCTTCACCAGATAAACAGGGGATATAGTGGAAATTCCCGTGCGCCTGGGCCAGGGCGGATAATTCCTCACCATAATACAGACCCTTTGCATTGCGGCTGCCGTGATAAAGATAAATCTCGCCTTTATGGCCATCCACCAAGGCATCCCGGGCAATGCCATAGAGGGGGGCAAGGCCAGTGCCATTACCGATCAATAACAACGGCCGGATGGGCTCTATTCCGATGTAATAACAATCCCCGTTTGGACCCTGCATATCCAGGGCCGTACCCACCGCCAGATCATCATAGATCCAATTGCTCATCTTGCCGCCGCCCAAGCGTTTGATATGCAATTCCAAAGTATCATCGAGCCTTGGCACGCTGGCCAAAGAGTATGATCGTACGACGCCGTTATCCCGACGCAGATTTACAAACTGCCCGGCATGATAAAACAGCGGCGTTGCCGTTCGCAGACGCACCCGGCAGATACTGTCGTTCATATGCGTAACGTCACTGACGATGGCGCGACCGTACAATTCCGCATCTGACGGAGATTCCAGTTCCAGATCGTCGTCGGGATGGCAGACGCAGGGCAGAAAATAGCCTTGCTCTTTCTGGCTTTCCCGCAACCCATTTTGCGACGGGCCCGAAGGTATGCCCGCAGACACCCGCATCATGCAGTTCAGGCAGACCCCCGTACGACAGGAGAAGGGTAAGTCATGGCCGGCACGCTCCAGACACTCCAAAACCGATTCGTCCTGGCCCAGATCGTGATGTTGGGCAGCAAATTTGATCTGTGCC
>JAPKBD010000268.1 GCA_028824965.1 Alphaproteobacteria bacterium
CGCAGGCCATTCATGACCAGGGTCTGGTGGGTTTCGGCCAGGCCGATTTCCCACGGACTGCCCGCACTTTGGATCGATGTGATAGGGGACGCACCAGTGCCACCATCGTAACCCGAAATCGTCACATGATCCGCATGTGCCTTAGAGACACCTGCGGCAACCGTGCCGACGCCCAGTTCGGATACCAGCTTGACCGATATGCGGGCATCGGGATTGACGTTCTTCAGATCATGGATCAGCTGCGCCAGATCCTCAATCGAATAAATATCATGATGGGGTGGTGGTGAGATCAGGCCAACGCCCGGTGTCGAATGGCGCACGCGGGCAATCCACTCGTCCACCTTATGGCCGGGCAGCTGCCCGCCTTCGCCAGGCTTGGCGCCCTGGGCCATCTTGATCTGGATATCAGCCGCATTGACCAAATATTCCGCCATCACACCGAACCGGCCCGAGGCCACCTGTTTGATGGCCGAACGCATGTCGTCGCCGTTCTTCAAGGGGCGATAACGCTCCGCCTCTTCGCCACCTTCGCCGGAGTTCGATTTGCCGCCGATGCGGTTCATGGCGATGGCCAGGTTGGTATGCGCCTCCCAAGAGATCGAGCCAAAGGACATGGCACCCGTGGCAAAGCGTTTAAATATCTCGGAAATCGGTTCCACTTCGTCCAGAGGGATCGCCTCGTCGGCGAATTTGAATTCGAACAGGCCACGAATATAACGCAGCTTTTTGTCCTGATCGTTCATCCGCTTGGAATAGGCTTTATACTTGCCCCGATCACCCGAACGTACTGCATGTTGAAGCAGGGCCACGGTTTCAGGCGTCCAGGCATGTTCCTCACCACGCAGGCGATACGCCAGTTCGCCGCCGACTTCCAAGCTGTCCCGATAAGGCAGGACGTCCCGATAGGCGATGGTGTGACGGCGTACGGTTTCTTCGGCAATTTCGGCCAGACCGATGCCGTCGATGGCGCTGCGGGTGCCGGTGAAATGCTGGTCCAGGAAAGTTTGGCTTAGGCCAACTGCATCGAAAACCTGGGCCCCGCAATAGGATTGATAGGTGGAGATGCCCATCTTCGACATCACCTTCAAAACACCCTTGTCCACGGCCTTGATATAGCGGTGGTGCAATTCGCTTTCTTCCAGGTCCTCGGGCAATTTCAGGCGCAAGGCCGATAGGGTGTCAAAGGCCAGGTATGGGTTGATCGCCTCGGCACCATAGCCCGCCAGCAGGCAGAAATCATGGACCCTTCGGGCCTCGCCCGTTTCTACGACCAGGCCCACTTCCGTGCGTTGCCCGGTGCGGATCAGATGGTGATGCACACCAGCGGTGGCCAGCAGAATAGGAATGGCCACACGGTCCGTATCCACACCCCGGTCCGATAGGATCAGAATGTTATAGGGCCGATCCACCACGTCTTCGGCATGCTTGCATAGATCTTCCAATGCCTTGGCCATACCCGCCGCACCTTCAGAGGCGGGATAGGTAATATCCAGGGTATAGGTACGAAAGACTTGGCCGACTTGGTTTTCAATACGCCGCACCCGCTCCAGGTCCATGTTCGTCAGGATCGGTTGGCGGACTTCCAAGCGCTTTTTCGTACCCGCATCCGCCAGGTCCAGCAAATTGGGCCTCGGCCCGATTAGGGATACCAGGGACATCACCAATTCTTCCCGAATGGGATCGATCGGTGGGTTGGTCACCTGGGCAAAACATTGCTTGAAATAATCCGACATCCGCTTTGGCTGATCGGACAGTACGGCAAGGGGTATATCAATGCCCATGGAGCCAATGGGGTCCTGGCCGGTCAACGCCATGGGAGTGAGGAAGAATTTGGTATCTTCCTGGGTGTAGCCAAAGGCCTGTTGCCGATCCAGCAAAGTACGCGCATCGGGCGTCATGGGACCAATTTCGTCGGGCAGGTCTTCGAGCTGGATTTGCGTATCATCAAGCCATTTCTGATACGGTTTGGCCTGGGCTAACGAGGCTTTGATCTCCTCATCATCAATAATGCGGCCTTCTTCCAGGTCGATCAGGAACATTTTACCCGGTTGCAGGCGCCATTTCTTGACGATTTTCTCTTCCGGTATGTCCAGAACGCCAACTTCCGACGCCATGATCACCAGATCATCATCCGTCACAATATAGCGGGCGGGACGCAGGCCGTTGCGGTCCAGGGTGGCACCGATCTGGCGACCATCAGTGAAAGGAATAGCGGCGGGGCCGTCCCAGGGCTCCATCAAGGCAGCGTGATATTCGTAAAATGCGCGCCGATCCGCGTCCATCAAGGCATTGTCGTTCCATGCCTCGGGGATCATCATCATCATGGCATGGGACAGGGAATAACCGCCCGCGACCAACAGCTCAAACGCATTGTCCGCCGTAGCGGAATCCGATGCGCCGTCACCGATCAACGGCCACAGCTTGTCCAGATCATCGCCCAATACGGACGAGCTCATGGCATGGCGTCGTGCCGCCATCCAGTTGATGTTGCCGCGCACAGTGTTAATCTCACCATTGTGGCACAAATATCGAAAAGGTTGCGCCAGACGCCAGGATGGAAAAGTGTTGGTCGAAAACCGTTGATGCACCAGGGCCAGGGCGCTCTCCGCCCGCTCATCATTTAGGTCCAGGTAGTATTTTGATAGATTGCCCGACAGCACCATGCCCTTGTAGACAATGGTGCGCGTGGACATTGACGTAATATAAAAGGCACTTGGAGCCTCATCCGCCGTTTTCCAGACCGCGCGATGGGTCATTTTGCGAATGACAAACAACTTCCGCTCAAACGCCTGCTGGTCTGGGGTGTTGGGACCGCGGGCAACGAAAATTTGCCTTATCCGGGGCTCGTCTGGTTTGACGCTTTCCCCAAGGCAGCTGTTGTCTACAGGGACATCTCGCCAACCCAGACAGATCTGGCCCTCAGCGGCGATAACCTTTTCCATGGCCGCGACGCATTGCCCGGCCGTTTCCTCATCCTGGGGCAGGAATAACATCCCCACCGCATAGTCCCCGACGCCAGGCAAGGTGATCCCTTTGTCCGCGCAATCTTCACGAAATAACCGGTCCGGGATTTGCAGCATGATACCTGCGCCATCACCCGCCAACGGGTCAGCGCCAACCGCGCCCCGATGATCCAGATTAACCAGAATTTGTAGCCCCTGACGAATAATCTCGTGGCTTTTCCGGTTCTTAATGTTCGCCAAAAACCCAACGCCGCAATTTTCGTGCTCGTTTTCTGGGGTGTATAAGCCTTGCGGCTCTGGCAAGCCCCTTACATTCATATCGTACTTCCCAATTCCTATTATGCCCGGCACGCCGACATTTTTGTCCCGATGTTCCTAATACGCTGTATTTAGGCGATGGCCCAGGACGCTAGCTCTGGGCGAGCCACTCCCCGCGCTTCATCGTTAATTTTGCCACCCTGGTCAAGTCCCCGATCAGTGTGACGATTACGACGTTCGGCCTCTATAACACAAATTTTCGGAAAGCGTGAATCGCACCGGCCTTGAGATGTTCGATTTCTCAAAAAAATTGGGTTGAATTCGTAAATTACAGTCAAAGATAGAGTTACCGCTCTTTTTAAGAGTAGAAAGTAAGACCAAATCTTGGTTGAAGCCCTGCATCTGGGGGGGTGAAACGCTTTCATCATAAATTGTAGAAAAAAATGTCCGCACACAGGCCAAAAAACAACGCCTGGCACTGCCATATCCAATGCTGTCACCCCCTTTTCGGGGCGGAGATTTTTCGAGCCCGTGATGGTGCCTTGTTGTGGCAATCCCATGCTGAGGCTTCGCGCAGTTCGAGCGATGTGCCACTGTCGCTGTATTCGCTGCCTTTGGCGCTGGTGCGCACGGCGGCTTTTCAAGGCGATGACGACGCGGTCGCCTCCATGCTGGATGATCTGGCCCGGCGAATTCTGGCCAGCTTGCCGGATTTGCGTTAGCGCCGTAATTTTGCATCCAGATGTGGAAATGCGCTGAGAACATCCGGGGCATCCACCGCCGGCGCGGCTGTCACATCGTCAGGGGATAGATCCGCCAGTTGGGTTTGCCCCAACAGGCCCATGGCGATCTGCATTTCCTCGGCCAATAGATCCATGGCGCGGACTAATCCTTCTTCGCCGCCCGCACCCAGACCCATGGCCGTTAAGCGCCCCAGGGCCACAAGATCGGCCCCCAATGCAATGGCTTTGATCACATCCGTGCCACGTAAAAAGCCACCATCGACGACAATGGCCGCCCGCCCCGCGACCACATCGACGATTTCCGGCAACACGGCCATGGCACCTTGTGCCTGATCCAGCTGGCGGCCGCCGTGGTTGGAAACCCAGACACCATCGACGCCCAAATCGCAGGCCATCGCGGCGTCCTCCGCCGTCATGATGCCCTTTATCAACAAGGGGATATCATGGGTTGCCTTGAAGCGTTCCACATCTTTCCAGTTCAGGGCGGCTTGGAAATCCTTCCCTTCCGCATCCCGCCGCCATGGTTTGATGAAGCGGTTGACGATGTCCCGCTCCCGCCGGCTGTAGACAGCGACATCGACGGTTAAGCAGAACGCTGTATAGCCGGCCGCAATGGCCCGGTGCACATGATCATCAACCCACGCCGTATCGCCGCGCACATAAAGCTGAAATATCTTCGGCCCTTCCGCCGCTGCCGCCGTTGCCTCCAGCCCAGGCGCGGAGACGGAACTCAACGTGGTCATCATGCCATGGCGGCCAGCGGCCCGTGCCGCTGCAGCACCACCCTCAGGATCAAACGATTCCAACGATCCAATGGGCGCGAATGTCAGGGGCAGTTCCAATTCAACGCCCAGAAAGGTGCTGGATAAGTTTATGTCCTGGACGTCGCGCAAAATGCGGGGGCGCAGGGCTAGGGTGTCCAGGGCAAGGCGGTTGCGCTTGGCGGTCGTCTCCGTCTCTGTCGCGCCGCGCATGTAGTCCCAGATATTACGGGGCAGGCGGGCATGGGCCTCTGCCGCAATTTCGTGCAGGGCCTGAAAGCGACGTTGAAATGCTGGATTACTACGGTCGTCTCGAAACACTTATTTACTCTCCACCAGATCTAGTTGTAGGACTTTGGCCTTGGCATAGGTTCGCTTGACGGTGATTTTGCCCAGCTCATTGAAGTGCAGGATATCCAAACCCCGCCAACCCGTGCGTCCACGTTTGGTGTCAAAGCTGCACAGCCAGCTGACCATGGTTTTGCCTTGTTTGGTATCGACGAACAGATCTTCCGTTGTGAACTGCATGGCACCGAAGTCACCGTCGAATTGCGGTTGAAAAGCGGCCCGGATCGCGGCCTCGCCGTTCGCCTGGGCACCGTCATGTTGATCATAGAGGATGCCGTCAGAGGCGAAATAGCTCATCATGGCGTCAATATCGGTGCCGTTGAAGGTTTCCGTGAATGATTGGGTCAGTCGTTCCAATGTTTCTCGGTCGAGACTGTTATTCGTCATTTGCTGTTCTCCTCAATCATAACCGTACAGCCAGCGCGATATGCCGTCATGGGCGTTGCAGACAGAATGCAGGGCGTTGGCTGGAATGAATATCTCATCGCCTGGGCCCATTTCCACCCGTACATCACCAACCGTCATGTCCAGGCGGCCTTCGACAACGGTGACCAGTTCATTCGTACCATGGGTGAAGTCCAGCCATTGTTGGCCGGGCGGATCAACGAACAGAGCACAGGAATAGCCGCGTGTCTGCCAATCCGCCGTGACCAGATTTTGGTCAACGGGTTGGGCGAACTTGCCGCATTGTAAAAGATCACTCATGATTATCTCCACCGTTGGGGAGACTGTAATCACCACCTCTCCCGCACACCAGGATTTTTCACCAGGATATTTCGGGAGCTATCGATGACATTAACCGTATTGCACAATGCCCTGCTATTCGATGGGCACTCGCCTGACCTTGCAGACGATACGATTGTGGTGATCGAAGGTGACTGTATTAAGGAGGTC
>JAPKBD010000269.1 GCA_028824965.1 Alphaproteobacteria bacterium
CCCCATTCCCGACATGGGCCCATGCAAAATGTAAATCGTTGGGACCGGCCCCAGTATGTGCCGCAGGCTGATACCTTCGCCCAGGTGCGCCACGAAAAAATCGTTACACCCCGCAGCAAGCAAAGTAGGTCCCACACGGCCAACGCCCAGGCCATACGCGTCGGCCTTCAGGACCGCCGCACAGGTTGCACCGCCGGCGCGCCTTTTTAGGATTTGATAGTTCGCCGCCAGGGCTGCCAGATCAATCTGAAGGATTGCACCGGCGTGAAGTTCGGAGGGGCTATCAGCGTTCATCGGGATAGCGACCCGCGACCTCTAGATTGCCAAACTTGGTGAACTCACGCTCAAACTGCAAACGAACGGTACCTGTGGGGCCGTGGCGCTGTTTGCCATTAATCAC
The DNA here is from genome assembly GCA_028824965.1 of Alphaproteobacteria bacterium. Lineage (GTDB taxonomy): Bacteria > Pseudomonadota > Alphaproteobacteria. The sequence goes on from JAPKBD010000269.1 coordinate 401, forward strand.
TTCGGCAACGCCATGGATCTGTTCCGCCCGTTCCAGCCATTTGGCATGATCGGGGGTATCGGGTTCAGGCTGTTTCCATTCGTGGTAATATTCTTCCCGGTAGACGAACATCACCACATCAGCGTCTTGCTCAATTGAACCGGATTCACGCAAATCTGACAGCAAAGGCCGCTTATCCTCGCGGGATTCTACCTGCCGTGACAGCTGCGACAGGGCCAGCACCGGAATATCCAGTTCCTTGGCGAGGGCTTTGAGACCCTGGGTAATTTCAGAGATTTCCTGCACCCGGTTATCCGAAGCCCGCCCGCTGCCGCGCAGTAACTGCAGGTAATCAACCACCACAAGGCCCAGATTATGCATCCGCTTCAGACGTCTCGCCCGTGTTCGCAGGGCGGAAATGGTCAACGCAGGCGTATCATCAATAAACAGGGGCGCATTCTCAATCTCCTGAGAGGCGGATACCAGGCGGGAGAACTCGTCTGAGGAAATATCGCCGCGACGGATTTTTTCCGAACTGATCCTGGACTGTTCCGCCAACAGGCGGGTGGCCAGCTGTTCAGCCGACATTTCCAAACTGAAAAAGGCGACGACCGCCCCATCGACGATTTTATCCTCACCGTCGGGCTGCTTTTCCCGGCGCACGGCCTTGGCCGCATTAAAGGCGATGTTGGTGGCCAAAGAAGTCTTGCCCATGGCGGGTCGACCGGCAAGGATCAGCAGATCGGATGGATGCAAGCCGCCCAGCTTTTGATCCAGATCGATCAAGCCGGAGGAAACCCCGGTCATCTGACCATCCCGGTGGAAGGCAGCCTCCGCATTATCAATAGCCCGGGCCAGTGCCTCATCAAAACTCAAAAATCCGCGATCCGATTGGCCGTTCTCAGCCAAATTGAACAGATGCTGTTCCGCCACTTCGATCTGATCCGTGGCCTCCACATCAACATCCGCCTCGTAGGCTTCATTGACCATGGCCTCGCCGATCTCGATCAAACCACGGCGCAGGGCCAGGTCAAAAATCGCACGGCCATAATGCTGGGCGTTAATCACGGAGACGGCGGCACCGGCCAGACGGGCGAGATATTTCGCACCCCCGACCTCAATCAAAGCTTCATCCTGTTCGAAAAAATATTTCAGGGTGACCGGGTTGGCGATTTGGCCGCGTTCTATCAATTTCAGGGCGGCGGCAAAAATCCGCTGATGCCCCGGTTCCTGAAAATGTTCCGGCGTCAGGAAATCCGTGACCCGCGTCGCGGCCTCGTTATTGACCAGGATGGCGCCCAGCAGGGCCTGTTCGGCCTCCAGGTTGGCAGGCGGGGTACGGTATTCCGGCCCTGGCTGAGACTCCGAATGATCGGGGTCGCCAATGGTGGCAAGAACCGGGCTATGGGGGCTATCTGCATTCATTACGCCGCAACTTATCACGCTCCTGCCAGCTGCCAATTATTAGATATTCTAGCGTGGCTGTGTATAAAAAGATAATAATCCCCTGAATTATGTGGATAACTTTTCAAGGCGCATAAGATGTTGAAATCAGAGAGCGGTTCTGGCCGCGCCAGCTGTATAACTCGGTGGAAAGTAAATTCTGAAAGGGAGGAAAAAATGCATCCTGCAATCATACCATCCGCGAATCGGGACGTCTGTCCTGGCGCAAGCGTGAAGCATCTTCGGTTATGAAAAATAGTGACGAAAAACAAAAAAATGGGCGGTGCGATTATCCGCACCACCCATTCTTATTATTCTAATCAGCTGTAACTAGGCGTCCTCAGCTGCAGCCTCTTCAGATGAGGCGTCTTCGGCATCGGCACTGTTATCTTCAGAACCGGCATCTCCCGAACGGGCATCGCCATCATCGTCTTCATCATAGGCGGCACCCATGCCATCCAGCTCCAGATCCACATCGTCTTCAGCCAGGGGATCTTCACCCAGTGCCTGAAGCTCCGCCTCGGCCTCTGAACGGGCCACATTGGCAATAACATTGACGTGAACTTCCGGGTGCAGGTTAACGCGAACCGGATGCAGACCCAAGGTCTTGATCGGCCGTTCCATGACAATCTGGCTGCGATCAACTTTATAGCCGACCGTATCCAATCCTTCGACCACATCACGGGATGCAACCGAGCCATAAAGCTGACCCGATTCACCGGCCTGCCGGATCACCACAAAGGTTGCATCCGCCATTGCGGTGGAGACACCTTGCGCTTCCGTGCGCTGTACCAGATTGCGCGCTTCCAGATCGGCCCGGCGGACCTCAAAGGATGCCAGGTTTGCGGCTGTGGCGCGCTGCGCCTTGCCTTGGGGCAGCAAATAGTTACGGGCATAACCGGTTTTAACACTGACAACCTGGCCCATCTGGCCAAGGGATTCAATTCGTTGCAACAGGACGACGTCCATCATTCCTCCTTATCGGCGTTGCCGCCGCTATCTCCGGCACTGCCGGTGTTGTTCGATATTCCACCACCACGCAAACGCAGCAGCGCATTCAATAGGCCTAAACCGGTAACCATCACCAGCAACGGCCAAAAAAACGGCATTAATAGATAAAACAAAATTAATAAAATCAATGCAGCGAAGCGTGCCTTCCAAGCCCTGAAATAAGCATGGACAACACCTAAGCCGAGGAGGAAATACGGCACAATTGCGATTGCTGCAAGGGTTTTACCAAGCACCCCAATTAAACCGGCCGTACTGGACAAAAATAATGCCGCCAACAAGACCCCAATCCACAGCGCCGGCAGCCTGATATCCGCCAAATTCGGGCTTGGCGCGACGTTATAGCCAAAGCGTACAAGCAGCCCCTGGGCCAGAATTCCATTGAATATCAGACCCAATGTCCACGACACGGCAAAGACGCCCGGGACATAATCGACCATGCTCATAAGCAATTCCTGCTGTTCAGGCAGCGGCAGCTGGGCCGCAATCGGTGTTATGATGCCATTCAGATAGGCCATCAAACCATCGTCGAACAGGGTCGTGAGCACCAATACGGCAAGCACGCCAGCAATGGCCATACCCGACAGCCACAACAACATATGTCCCGGTGGATACCAATAGACCTTTCCAGCACCATCGCCGCGCGACAAAAGGGCCTGACGGCATAGGATGATGACGGGCAGGCTGTACACCAGTGCCTGGGTCCCTGCATAAGGCAGGCCGGCGAACAGCATGCTTAAAGCACCCGATACAGCTGCCGCAATAAGCGCACCGCGAAGGCCCAGGCCCAGGCCCGCCAGAAACAACGGCAAGGGTGCGATATAGGCAAGCAACAGCCCGCCCCCTGCCGGCAATGTCAGGGCACCCTGCAGCAGTCCGGCCAAAAGGCCGGCTGCAACAGCGATCAGATTATAATGCAATGCGGGCAAAACAGGCATAATCAGACCCAATCAGACCCAATCAGACTTGGGAGCTCACCAGTGGTAACCCGGTGACCCTAAATTGCCCGTCAGGCTATTGCGGAAGACGCTAGGTGCGCCAAACTACGGCAGAAAGACCTACTGTAGAACGAAGGGCAACAGCGCCAAAATCCGAGCCCGCTTAATAGCACGGGCCAGTTCGCGCTGTTTCTTGGCAGACACGGCCGTAATACGGCTGGGAACAATCTTGCCACGCTCGGACAAATAACGCTGCAGCAGCCTTACGTCCTTGTAATCGATCTTTGGCGAGTTGGCACCAGAGAACGGGCAGGTCTTGCGCCGACGATAGAAAGGCCGCCGCAGGGGGAGTTGAGAAATTTTTACATCCTGGGCCATAACTTAGTCCTCGGCGCTTGCTGTAGTTTCGGGCGCGGCTTTGCTTTCGCCGGCAGTCTCAGATGGCTTATCTGCGGGCTTATCCACAGGTTTATCTGCTGCCTTCTCTGCCGGTTTATCGTCATTATCGGCCCGGGGGCGATCCTCACGCGGGCGATCATCACGATCGCGACCACCATCACGACCGCCGCGACCACCGCGGCTGCCGCCACGGGATTGCATCATGGCAGAGGGGCCTTCTTCCAGCTCCTCCACACGCACAGACATATAGCGAATGACATCTTCGTGCAGGCGCATTTGACGTTCCAGCTCCTGGACCGCATCAGATGGCGCATCCAGGTTCAATAGAACATAATGGCCCTTGCGGTTTTTCTTGATGCGATATGTCAGACCACGCACACCCCAATATTCGGTCTTGGCGACTGTGCCGCCATTTTCCGTTACCAGGGTGGTGAATTCTTCTGTCATCGTTTCGACTTGCTGGGATGAAACATCCTGGCGCGCGATGAATACGTTCTCATATAACGGCATGACTGTCCGTTGCTCCTTCAGTCCAACCTTTGGCTTGTCCACTGGTTCATCCAGTAGAGTTCCAAAGGCCGTGTTATTAGTACGATCAGCGGATTATCCCCCCAATCGCTTGGTTTCGCTTGGTTTCGTGAGTAAACCGCCAAATCCTGCAACAATTTCGATATAGTAATATCGAACAAACATGACAAAACGGCCCGGCGAACCAAGTAAGGCGCGGATATATACACGATTGAGCCCAAGGCGCAAGCGGGGGTGCAAGCCAGCTTGACAGCTTCTGGTCAACAGTTATGACTGGCGCTGAAAACTATCGTGAAATACAGCACAATCAGTATCATAAAAGTAAGGGAGAGAGCCATGGCGCGGGCCTTTGTATTTCCAGGTCAAGGTAGTCAGGTCGTGGGTATGGGCAAGGCGTTGGCGGACGCATTACCGACTGCCCGTGAGGTCTTCGAGGAGGTCGACGAGGCGTTGAGCCAAAAGTTGAGCCAGTTGATGTTTGAAGGCCCCATCGAAGACCTAACACTCACGGAAAACGCCCAACCGGCCCTTATGGCCATGAGCGTCGCCGTCATGCGTGTCCTACGTAAGGACGGCGGGTTGGAATTTGGCAAACATGTCCAGTTCGTCGCTGGACATTCCTTGGGCGAATATTCCGCCCTGTGCGCGGCCGATGCCCTGCCCCTGGATGTCACGGCGCGCTTGTTAAAGAAACGCGGTCAGGCCATGCAAAAGGCGGTGCCGGTGGGTGTGGGAACTATGGCGGCATTGCTGGGTCTGGATTTTGAGGCCGCACAAGGTGTGGCCAGGGATGCGGCCAAAAACGAAGCCGGGGATCAGGTCTGTGATCTTGCCAATGACAATGCGCCGGGCCAAGTAGTGGTAAGTGGTCATGTCGAGGCCGTGGAGCGCGCGGTGGAGCTAGCCAAAGACCGCGGCGCGCGCCGGCCCATGATTTTGCCTGTCAGCGCGCCTTTTCATTGCGCCTTGATGCAACCCGCGGCGGAGGTCATGGCCGAAGCGTTGGCGACCGCGCCACTGGTAGCACCGGCTGTACCATTGATTGCCAATGTATCTGCCGACGCGACATCGGACCCGGATGAAATTCGCAAAATGCTGGTCACCCAGGTCACGTCCATGGTGCGGTGGCGGGAGTCCGTGCTGTATATGCGCGCCCAGGACGTCGACAAATTGGTTGAGGTCGGCGCAGGCAAGGTTTTGACCACTATGCTGAAACGCATCGATAAGGAAATTTCCGGCCAGGCCCTGAACGAACCGGACCAGATC
>JAPKBD010000020.1 GCA_028824965.1 Alphaproteobacteria bacterium
AGAACAATCAAAGCGCCGCCTGATGCTGCCGTCACCAAAAATAACGTTTAGCTCTGCTTACGCTCTTGCACGGCTATGATACAAGGGGGGTCAACGGTGTAAACATTATTGAGTAGTCTTAAAAGGTTAAAGGGCATGCATGTTCTGGTTATCGGTGCGGGCGGGCGGGAGCACGCGCTTTGTTGGGGGGTGGCGCGGTCGCCACTGGCAACCCGGTTAAGCTGCGCGCCAGGCAATGGTGGTATCGCGCAATTGGCTGAATGTGTTGATATTGCGGTTGATGATTTCGATGGCATCGTTGCTTATTGCCGGGACCAAGGCGTGGATTTCGTTATTGTCGGGCCCGAAGGCCCCTTGGTTGACGGCATTATTGATCGCCTGGAGGGGGAGAATATACTGGCCTTTGGCCCCAATGAACGGGCCGCCATTTTGGAAGGCTCCAAGGTTTTCACAAAGAACCTGTGCAAAAAGTACAATATCCCCACAGCGGCGTTTGAGAAGTTTACCGACCTGGAAAAGGCCCGCGACTATATTCAGGATCGCGGCGCGCCCATCGTGGTCAAGGCGGATGGCCTGGCTGCGGGCAAAGGTGCCATTGTCTGTGAAACCACAGAGGAAGCTTTGGCCGCAGCGGATAGCATCATGGGCGGCCAGTTCGGCGCTGCGGGCGATGCTATTGTTGTGGAGCAGTTCATGGTGGGGGAGGAAGCCAGCTTTTTTGCCCTGTGTGATGGCCGCAACGCGCTACCGCTTGCCACGGCCCAGGACCATAAGGCCGTGGGCGAGGGTGATGTGGGCCTGAACACCGGCGGCATGGGGGCCTATTCCCCAGCCCCCGTGATGACGGACGAGATGTGCCAGAAAACCATGGAACGGATTATCCTGCCGACCATGCGGGCCATGGAACAGGATGGCCGCCCCTTTAAGGGCCTGTTGTTCGCCGGTCTGATGATCACGGAACGGGGGCCGCAGTTGATCGAATACAACGTGCGCTTTGGCGATCCGGAATGTCAGGTCCTATTGGCGCGCTGGCAAAGCGATCCCTTGGCAGCGCTGATTGCTGCAGCCAAGGGTCAGTTGGCCGGCTATGAAGTGGACTGGTCGGACCGGGCCGCGATTACCGTGGTCATGGCGGCCATGGGATATCCAGGCGATTATGGCAAAGGTAGCGAGATCAAGAATATCGCCGCCGCAGAAGCCATCGCAGGCGTCTCTGTCCTGCACGCGGGTACCAAGTTGGAGGATGGAAAAATTCTTGCGAACGGCGGCCGGGTCTTAGGGGTTACGGCCCAGGGTTCTGATATCAGAACCGCGCGGGGGCGGGCCTATCAGGGTATCGATGCCATCGATTGGCCGGAAGGTTTCTACCGCCGGGATATTGGCTGGCGCGCGGTGGCGCGGGAAGACGCATTGGAACAAGACACGTTGGAACAAGGTGGGGCGTAACCCGATCATGAGCGGTCTGACGTGAGTATGAGCCGGGCGGAAAAAACCAGAATTGATTGGCTGGCCACCTTGGCCAATTTCAAGGATGACCCGGACCATGCGGCCAACGATGCCATGTGGTCGCCGCGTTTGGATGGTGCATCCCGCGATGAATTGGTGGCGATCCAGAACGAAAAAATTTCCGTCGTAACGCCGTTCCTCTATGAAAACAGTCGCTTCTACCGGGACCGGTTTGACCGCCTGGGGCTGGCACCAACAGATATAGCCACCGTCGATGATCTGGCCAAGTGGCCCGTGGTGGATAAATCCGAAATGACTGTGGATGTGGAGGCCAACCCGCCCTTTGGCCACTATACCACAATGTCGGATGATCTATGGCGCAGCCGGGGCTGGATGCAGTTTTCCACGTCCGGTACCACGGGAACGCCACGGGTTTTCCGGTATTCTCAAATTGACCGGGAATATTGGGCCTGGTCCAATGCCCGGGCGTTGCATGCCATGGGTTTCACGCCTGCTGACACAGTCTTTATGATGTCGGGCTATGGCCCTCATGTTTGGGCCTGGGCTGTACAAATGGGCCTGGCGAAGATGGGCATCGGGATCATTCCAGGCGGTGGCATGGACGGCAAAATGCGCGCCGGTGTGGTGGAACGTTTCAAGCCGACGGTGCTGTGTTGCACGCCGTCCTATGCCTTGTATCTGGGCCGGGTGATGCAGAATATGGGGTTGGATCCAGGGGCGACGTCTATCACAAAGCTGTTCTGCGCCGGCGAACCGGCCATGGCCATCGATCCTACGCGAGAAAAACTAGAGGATCTATGGGGTGCCAGGTTGATGGAATTCTATGGCTGTACAGAGGCTGCACCCCAAGCGGGCGGATATACCTGCGCTGCCAGCGGTACAGGGACAGACGGCCCTTTCCTGCATTTGATGGAAGACCTGCAGGTGTGGGAGACTGTCGATCCGGATACCATGGCACCCACTGCGCCAGGCGAACGGGGCCTGTCGGTCTGCACCAATTTGATTTCTGAAAGCTCACCCCAACTGCGTTTTCTGGTCGGCGACTTCACCACACTGAACCATGCCCCTTGCGTCTGTGGTCGCAGCCATGTGCGTGCCATGGGGTGTTTTTCCGGCCGGGCTGATGATCTGATCAACCTGCGCGGCATCAAATTTTTTCCCACCCAAATCGAAAAATCCGTGCGTGCCATACCCGGCCTGGGCGACGAGTTCCAAATCATCCTGTCCTCCCGCACGACAGATGGCATGGACGTGATGAAGGTGGTCGTCGAACATCCCGAACACAAAGATGCCGCTGCCTTGATCGATCAAGTCGTCGCCGCCATCCGGGTTGAGACCGAAGTCCGCGTGGACGTAGACGTTGTCGCACACAACACCTTGCCAAAAACAGAATTCAAGGCCAAGCGGGTGGTCGACGAACGAGTTAAGGTTTAGTCGAAACTAGTCCGGCAACGCTCGCCGCAATACCTGCACTATATGTACCGCGTCCCTGCCGCTGCCATGTTTGATCTGTTGCCGGCATGATGTGCCGTTGGCGATTAGAGTTGTCGTTGGCGCGGCGTCCCGTGCGGCGGGTAACAAAGACGCTTCCCCCATGGCCTGGGAGACTTCATAGGTATCCGCGCCGTAACCAAAAGCCCCGGCCATACCGCAGCAACTTGTTTGTACCGTCGTGGCATCCATGCCGCGCAACAGGCCCAGGGTTGTGTTCATGGCACCCATGGTCTGATGGGCTTTTTGGTGGCAATGGCCGTGTACCAGGACTTCGCCGGTAGTCTTTAGGTTCAGATCCAGACGACCGGCTTCGTGCTCGGCTGCCAGGTATTCTTCCAACAGCATGGCATTTCTCGCCAGGGCCTCTGTCGCCTCGCCCGGCAGTACAGATAAAAATTCATCCCGCAGGGTCAATAGGCACGATGGCTCCAACCCCAGAACCGGTACGCCGCGCGACACGAAGGGTGCCAGGGCGGTGATGGTGCGGGTCATTTCTTCCCGCGCCTGATCCACCAGGCCCGCGGACAAAAATGTCCGGCCACAGCAAAGGCCTCGGTTACCGTCCAGCGCTTGGGCGATATGCACGCGACGGCCGGCGGCGACCAGGACATCAATGGCTGCCGTCAGGTTCTCCCTCTCGAACACCGTATTAAAGGTATCGGCGAACAGGACAACCTCAGCGCCCTCCATAGGTCCATAGGCGTTTTGGTCCGGTTTGAAAGTATCCGTGCGCCATTTCGGCAAGGTGCGTTTCGCGGTAAAACCCAGTAGTTTTTCGCTGAGCCAGGCCAGGCCCGGCAGTTGGTCGCGTAAATTCAACAGCCGCGCCAGGCGCGCCGCGATGGGCGCATAGCGGGGCAGGTAGGCGACCAGACGGTCATGCAACGATATGCCCGATCGCTTGGTCCGTTGATATTGCACCTCTATCTTCATGGCGGCCATGTCCACGCCTACGGGGCATTCCCGCTTGCAGCCCTTACAGCCCACACATAGGGACATCGCATCTGCCATCGCGTCTGAATGCAGAGCGTCGGGGCCCAGTTGTCCCGATACGGCCAAGCGCAGCAGATTGGCGCGGCCTCTGGTCACATGCGCCTCATCCCGTGTCGCCTTGAACGAGGGGCACATGACACCGGCCAAATCCAACTTGCGGCAGGCACCGTTGTTGTTGCACATTTCAACCGCCCGGGCGAAACCGCCCCAGGCGGACCAATCCAACCCTGTCTCCATCACCGGTGTTTGATAATCCGGCTTGTAGCGGAACAGGCGGCGGTCATCCATTTTTGGCGGCGCGACGATCTTGCCTGGATTGAACAGTCCCGTGGGGTCGAAAATATTTTTCACTTCCGCGAAATTGTCCACCATGCGTTGGCCGAACATGGGCAGATGAAATTCCGAACGCACCAGACCATCGCCGTGTTCGCCGGAATGGCTGCCCATGTATTCCCGCACCAACTCGAAAGCTTCTTCGGCCATGGCGCGCATTTGCTTTGCGCCGACTTCCAACTTCAAATTCACGATGGGGCGCACGTGCAAACAGCCGACAGAGGCATGGGCATACCAGGTGCCCGTCGTGCCGTGCTTGGTAAACACCTGGGTCAGCCGGTCAGTATATTCGGCCAGGTCTTCCAGGCGCACGGCGCAATCTTCGATGAAAGATATCGGTTTGCCGTCGCCCTTCATGGACATCATGATATTCAGGCCGGATTTGCGCACCTCCCAGACTGCTGTTTGAAAGCTCGGCTCCGTCGCCTCCACCACCGCATCGGGAAACCCTAGGTCCCCCATCAGTTCCACCAGCTGTTTCAGCTTCCGTAGCTGCTCATCGCCATCCTCGCCCGCGAACTCCACCAACAGCAATGCTGCGGGCGCGCCCTGGACGAAACGTTCTATGGTGGGGCGGAATATTTCGATCTGCCGGGCCAGGTCCAACATGGTGCGGTCCAACAATTCCACTGCTGCCGGGCCCAGTTTAACGATATGCTGGGTTGCATCCATGGCCGCATAGAAATTCGGGAAATGACAAATGCCCAAAACTTTGTTGGCGGGGATCGGCACCAGGTTCAGCTCTATGGCCGTGGAAAATGCCAGGGTACCTTCCGAACCCACCAACAGATGGGCCAGGTTCTCCGTCCCGACGCCGGGGACCAGGGCGTCGATATTATAGCCGCCAACCCGGCGCTGTACGCCCGTTGCATGCAGATCCGGGAACCGGGCCGTAATCTCGTCCGCCTCCCGCCGGCCCAGGTCCAACAAAGGCGTAGCGATATCCCGAAACCGAGCAGGAACATCAGCGGCCTGAAAATCGCTGGGTAGCTGGCCGAAATGCATTTTGTTGCCATCTGCCAACAAAGCATCAATGGCGCTCACGTTCTCAACCATACGGCCATAGCGGATGGAGCGCGCGCCGCAGGAATTGTTGCCAGTCATGCCCCCGATGGTGGCCCGTGACGAGGTGGAGACATCGACCGGAAAAAACAAACCATGCGGTTTCAAATACGCATTCAATTGATCCAGCACGACGCCCGGCTGTACTTTTACGCGGCGGTTTTCCACATCCAGGGCAATGATGCCCGCAAGGTTTTTGGAAACATCCAGCACCAACGCCTCACCCACGGTCTGGCCACATTGGGACGTGCCGCCGCCACGGGGCAGAATAGGAATGCGTTCATCGGCCGCGATTTGAATGGCGCGGACTACGTCCGCCTCATCCAGAGGGACAACCACACCGATAGGTTCGATCTGATAGATGGAGGCATCGGTGGAATAGCGGCCCCGGCTGGCGGGGTCGAATAAAATTTCGCCTTTGAGTTCTTTGCGCAATCGTGTGGCCAAGGCACTGTCACCAATGCGTCCCGATCCCGTGTATGGCGCGTTCATTCGATATTACCGCAGGACGCGGCGTTTTTTACCGCGTCTCTCACCCTATCGCGCAGGACAAATTTTTGGATTTTGCCCGTAGATGTTTTTGGCAAATCATCGAAGATGACTTCACGCGGGCATTTATAGTGCGCCATGTTATCGCGACAGAAATCAATGATCTCCTGCGCTGTGGCCTCCACGCCCGGCTTCAACTCAATAAATGCGGTTGGCGTCTCGCCCCATTTTTCGTCCGGTTTGGCAACCACGGCGACAGCTGCGATCTTCGGGTTGGAATAAAGAATATCCTCCACCTCGATAGACGAAATGTTCTCACCGCCCGAGATGATGATGTCCTTGGATCGGTCTTTCAATTCGATATAGCCGTCCGTATGCCATACACCCAGATCGCCGGTATGGAACCATCCGCCTGCGAATGCCTCCTGCGTGGCCTTGGGGTTTTTCAGGTAGCCTTTCATGGTGACATTGCCGCGCATGAAAACCTCACCCATGCTTTCCCCATCCATCGGGACAGGTTCCATGGTTTCGGGATCGGCCACCATCATGCTTTCCTGAACCTGATAGGTAACGCCTTGGCGGGCCTTTTTGCGAGCCTGTTCGCCGGGGGGCAGAACATCCCATTCCGCTTTCCAGGCGCTGACCACACAGGGGCCGTAAACTTCCGTCAGGCCATAGACGTGGGTGACGTTAAAGCCCTGGCGCGCCATATCCGCCAGTACGACAGCGGGCGGCGGGGCGGCGGCCGTGAACATGTTCACCGTATGGGGCAAAGGTTTCTTCTCATCAGCGGAGGCACCGGCGATGACCTGCATGACGATGGGCGCACCGCACATGTGGGTCACTTTATGTTCGGCGATGGCATCATAAATGGGTCCAGGGGCCACGGCGCGCAGACAGACATGGGTGCCTGCGATGGCGGTGATGGACCACGCAAAGCACCAACCGTTGCAATGAAACATCGGCAGGGTCCACAAATAGACCGGATGGGCCGGCATGTTCCAGGCGACGATATTGCCCATGGTGTTCAAGTAGGTACCCCGGTGGCTATAGACCACGCCTTTGGGATTTCCCGTGGTGCCGGATGTATAATTCAGGGCGATGGCATTCCACTCATCCGCCGGCGGGCTCCATTGATGGTCAGGATCTCCCGTGGCCAGGAACGCCTCGTAATTCATCTCCCCCAAAGATTTGCCGCCCGGCCCGGCCGGGTCCTCAATATCTATGACGATGGGACGGCTTTTGACCTTGGTCAGAGCCTCCTCAATAATGGGGCTGAATTCGGTGTCGGTGATCAGCAGCTTGCAGTCGCCGTGATCCAATATGAACGCGATTTCCGTGGCGTTCAGGCGATAGTTCAGGGCGTTGATCACCCCGCCCGTCATGGGAATGCCGAACGTCGCCTCGAAGGCGGCGGTAACGTTGGGCGCCATAACCGAAACCGTGTCGCCCTTGCCAATGCCCCGTTTTGTCAGGGCGGAGGCCAGGCGTAGACAGCGTTGATGGGTATCCGCCCAGGTATAGCGCGCATCGCCGTCGATCACAGACGTATAGTCGGGGTATGTCCAGGCCGCCTTGGCCAGAAAACTCAACGGCGACAGTGCCTGATAATTGGCCTTTGTGATCGGCAGATCAGTCTCGTATGGATTTGCGCTCATGTCCGTGTCCCCAATTCCCTGAAGCCTATAGATAAGTCTTTCATTAAGGGCAATTTATCGCCTGGCCGTCATGGGTACAAGCGGCGACAACGCTATCGCTTTAGCGACAAGATATGCTATCACCCAAGCGATCCACAGGTTCATAGCCTTTGGGCACCCGTAGCTCAGCTGGATAGAGCGTTTGATTCCTAATCAAGAGGCCGCTGGTTCGAGTCCAGCCGGGTGCACCAAAACGCTTTCACCTTTTTTTGGGGGAAAGCGTGAAACCAGCACAGCATTCGCATGAGGCGGCAGCTGTTTGCACAGCAAACCGCGAGAGCCGAGGTTCGACGTTTCTCCTTATCTGGCGCGCCACTAAAAACAGAACGCAATGCGGCACAATAGAACGCACTGTCGCCGAAAACCCAGTATTAAATAGCCTTAATGATCTTCGATGACCTGGACACTGGTGCCCATGTAAGGACCATTGCGCTAGCAGAAGTCGTCTGCTTCCATTTGTAGGGGATAATCAAACCGGCAAGTTTGGCAAGGAGCCAGGAAGTAATGACGATAAAACACGAAGGCGGCTGTGTATGTGGCGCAGTGCGTTATGAAACACGTGGAGACCCAATCAGGGTCTCGGTTTGCCATTGTACATGGTGCCAACGTCGAACCGGATCGGCCTTTGCAGTGGAGCCGGTATTCCAAAAAGAACAGGTGATAATCTCGGGAGGGCCACTCAGCCGATACCGGCACCTTTCCGACGGGTCTGGTCGTTGGCTCGAACTGGAATTTTGCCAGACTTGCGGGACAAACATTGGTTTCGTACCAGAGCGGTTGCCTGACCACCGTTTCATCGACGCCGGTACATTTGATGATCCGTCATGGATAAATGCCGAAACGCATCATTTTAGACATATTTATCTACGATCGGCGCAGAACTGGTCTCGGGTTCCTGACGGAGTAGAGCAACACGAAGCCTTTTACCAAACCTAAATAAGGAGCTTTGATTACGGTGTGGATTACAGTGACAGTGCTTTAAATAGAAGTCAGAAAAAGAAGGCACTTATACTGTTACGATAACATCGGCCATCAATAGGAACTGATATGACCGCCTTAATCCTGCACCACTATGATTTCTCTAATTATTCCGAGAAAGTGCGTCTTGCGCTGGGTTATAAGGGTTTGACATGGCGCTCTGTGATCATCCCGCCCATTGCACCAAAACCTGACCTGACGCCGTTGACTGGCGGCTATCGGCGCACGCCGGTCTTGCAAATTGGTGCTGATATTTATTGCGATACCTCGCTGATCGTGCGGGAGCTGGAGCGGCGCTTTCCCACGCCGACGCTGTTTCCCAGCAAACTGACGGCCAGCGCTGATGCCATCACTTATTGGGCTGAAAACCGACTGTTTCGGCCAATCTCCCTATACGTCTCAGGCTCAAACATGGAGCATCTGCCCGACGGCTTGCAGGCTGATAGGTCGCTCATGCGCGGCCTGCCCCCGCCCTCTCCCGATACCATGCGGCGGGCGGTTGATCGCAATGCGCCCTTGGTCCGTGTGCAACTTCAATTGGTTGAGGCGATGTTTGCCGATGGGCGAGATTGGGTCGCCGGCGATACTGTGACGGTGGCGGATCTTGCCGTTTACCACGCGCTTTGGTTCTTTACTGCGCGGACCCAGCTGTTGGCACCGGAACTTGCACCTTTCGAGCGGATCAACGAATGGATGGGCCGCGTTCGGGCCTTTGGTCACGGCAGCCCGACGCCACTAACAGGGGACGATGGCCTCAATATTGCCGCTGACGCGGACCCTGCAGCGTCAAGAGTATCCCATTTCTTCGATGAGGATCCGGCATTGGGGACGATGGTGCGCATGCGTGCCGAAGACTACGGCCGGGATCCGGTTGAAGGTGAGTTGGTCTTCCTCGACAACAATGAAGTGGCGCTTCGGCGCGATGACCCATCTGTTGGAGCGGTGGTGGTGCATTTCCCGCGTCTGGGCTATGATCTGCGGCCTACCCGCTGAGCGGCGGCCCCCAACCAGGCTGCGCCCTACCATCATTGAAAAGCGAGGATCTTTATGGATTTCGGCCTGTTCAATTTGTTGCAGCATCGTGACCGCGCTACATCGCCCCATCAGGTAATTGCCGAGGCGTTGGAGCATACCCGGTTAGCGGAGGAGCTGGGCTATAGCCGGGTTTGGTTCGCCGAACATCATTTCTCAAACTACAGCCTGTGCCCATCGCCGATGATCCTATGTACCCAGGCAGCTGCCATAACCTCCCGCATCCGGGTCGGCAGCGCCGTCCTGATCCTGCCCCTGCATGAACCTGCCCGTGTGATCGCAGAAATTGCTCTGGTTGATGCCTTGTCGGGGGGCCGTTTGGATGTGGGTGTCGGCAGTGGCTATCAGCAATATGAATTTGAACGCCTGGGCGCGGATATCTCGCAGAACAAGGTCGTTTTCAACGAAATGTTGGACATGATCGAACGTGGCCTGCGCCAGGCGAATTTCAGCTATAAGGGCGAATTTTTCGAGCAGCTGCAAACCGCTATCAACGTCCGCCCGGTGCAAAAACCGCGCCCGCCGATCTGGGTTGCGGGTGCCGATCCCAATAGTCACAAACGCTGTGCCCGGGATGGCTATATCCCCTTTATATCCGGTGGGATCGACGGCCCGGAGCGGATCAAAAGTATGCGCGATCAAATCGAACAATGCTATGTGGAAGAAGGCAAAGACCCCGCAACGGTGCCTCTCGGCGTCCTACGATTTGTCTGCATCAACGATGATCAAGCTATCATCGACCGTTATGTTGACGGGGCCCGCTATCAAAAACGCATCGCCATGGCATTGCGTCATCGTCGGGAAACCATGATCGATGATTATATGGTCGATGAAGCGCCCTTCCCGGACGAGCCATCCATTGACCAAATCGCAAAAAATGTCGTCGTGGGCACGGCTGAGGCGGTCGCGGAACGTCTTTGCCAGGAAATTGAGCTGTACGGGCCTCGGCATATGAGCTTGTATTTCGCCGTCGGTGATCTACCCAGTGCCGCCGTCATGAACTCCATGGAGCAATTTTCAACCAAGGTTGTGCCCATGATCGAGGCCCATTTCGGCAAGCCCCTGGCTGAAATTTGCGACGTCCCTCTACCAACTCCATCACTGGAGATGCGGGATCAAGCAGCGGCGGAGTAAAGCCCGGTTTATCCGAGCTAAACCGTGGGTGTGGCAAAAGGAACTATGGACGAAACCGGCCTAGTCTGAGATGTGTCTGGTAAGGACACATTTAGAGGATCGTGAATATGACCTATGCCACGAAACACCCCATCAGCCGCTATCCCGCCCCCACCGCTGAAGGTCTGCCTGACGATATCAAGGAAAAGGCCCTGGCGATCCAGGAGAAGATTGGTTTTGTCCCCAATGTCTTTTTGGCCCTGGCTCATCGCCCGGATGAATTCCGCGCCTTTTTCGCCTACCACGATATTCTGATGGAGAAAGACAGCGGCATCAGCAAAGCGGACCGGGAGATGATCGTAGTTGCGACCTCTGCCGATAATGGCTGCCAATATTGCGTTGTCGCCCATGGTGCTATTTTGCGGATCAGGGCACGGAACCCTCTTTTGGCTGATCAGGTCGCCATCAATTATCGCAAGGCTGACATCACGCTCCGGCAGATGGCCATGCTGGATTTCGCCTTAAAGGTTTCCAACGACAGTAAATCCATTTGTGATGAAGACTTTGGTGTCCTGCATGGCCACGGCTTTTCCGACGACGATATCTGGGATATTGCCGCCATCACGGGGTTTTTCGGCCTGTCCAACCGCATGGCCAGTTTTGCCTCCATGCGGCCCAACGAAGAATTTTTCTCTATGGGGCGCTGAAACAATACAGCACGTCATGGGGCAGTCCATATTGACTCATCCATTCCGGTAAGATATCGATAATCGTACATTATACGCATATGCGTATTGGTAATTATCGCGCATGTCTGACCGCGCGCATGAACGAATGGAAATAGATCTATGATTAATCCCATGCAGCTTGAAGGCAGCAACGTCATTGTCACTGGCGCCGGCCAAGGTATTGGCGAGGCGGTCTCCCGCCTGGTGGTGGAACTTGGCGGCAAGGCGATCATGGTTGATGTTCAGGGCGATAAAGTGAATGCCATAGCTGAGGATCTGGGCAGTGGGAATGCTGAGGTCCATGTAGGTTCTGTCGCTGATCCGGGCTTTGTCCAGGAGATGGTCAACAATGCCATCAATACCAATGGCGCGATCCATGGCCTGGTCAATAACGCCGGTATTGTGCGTGCGGCCATGATCAACAAGATGCCCGTGGAAACCTGGCAGCAGGTTATCGACGTTAATCTGTCCGGCGTCTTTTATTGCCTGCAGGCTGTAGGCCGGCACATGTATGAGCGCGCCAAGGATGGCGATACCTCCCCTGCCTCCATCGTTAATATTTCGTCTGATGCCGGTCGTCGGGGAACTATTGGCCAGATCAATTATGGTGCCGCAAAATCAGGCGTTATGGGCATTACCATGTCTGCAGCGCGGGAATATGCGGCCAAGGGCATCCGGGTCAATTCCATCTGTTTCGGGGTTGTGGCAACGGAAATGACAGAAACCATTCGCGGCGAAAAATTTCGGGACGGCGTCATGGCGCAGGTTCCCATGGGCCGCTTTTCGGACCCTGAGGAAGTCTCGCAACCGGTTTGCTTTCTGCTTTCGCAAGCATCCAGCTATATCACGGGACAGCATCTCTCCGTCAACGGCGGCTACACCATCGGCGTTTAGTTGGGGCGTGCCCGTGACATCGCCCGATAGCAAAACACCCTTACCCCCGGCATCACCCGTGCGCGGGGGGCCGCAGTCTGTGGGGCGCATTTTCACTATCCTGGAAACCCTGGCCCAGGAACGCAGTGGCATCACCCTCTCGGAACTTGCCGTTAACACAGGTGCGCCAAAGACATCCTTGGTAGGTCTGCTGACAGGCTTGACCGACGAGGGTTGTTTGGTGCGCGACCAGGCCGGGCGCTATTTTCTGGGCCCGCGGTTTCTGTCCCTGGCCATGCGGGCCAGTGCCGGACGGGAGTTGATCACCCTGGCCCGGCCTATCCTGGCAGGTTTGGTTGAGGCGACGGGTGAGACGGCGGTGCTGGGTAGCCTGGCACCTGATGCTGATGTGGCCCTGTATCTGGATAAGGTAGAGAGCACAAACCCCATCCGGTACGCCGTTACTGTTGGAGAGCGGCGGGAGCTGTATTGCACCGCTATGGGCAAACTGCTGTTGGCACATTTTGAACCTGACCGTCTGACCCGTTATCTCAAAAACAACGGGCGCGAAAAATTTACCGCGACAACCATCACCAAGGTTTCCGACTTGCGTGCGGCGTTAACGGCCATTGCAAAGTCCGGCATCGCAGGCACCTATGACGAACGGGTGACCGGTGCCTCCGGCCTGGCAGCGCCCATATTCTCCCCCGACGGTACCGTTGCCGCGGCCCTTTTGATGGCAGGCCCGTCAGCGCGCATGCGGGCCAATGCCAAAACCAACAAAAAACTGCTGCAACAAGCTGCGGCAGATTGTACCCGCCTCTCGGGCGGCGTCTCCAACTATGAACCCATCTATGAGAATTGAGTGGATTTGACCATGAGCTATTTTTGGACACCGGAACAACACCAGATCAGAGACAGCGTTATGAAGCTGTGCGAACGCTTTGATGATCAGTACTGGCTGGATCGGGATACCACGGGTGAGTTCCCTGAAGATTTCTGCCAGGCCATGGCCGATGACGGTTGGATGGGCATTGCCATGCCGGAAGAATATGGCGGCAGTGGCCTCGGCATTTCAGATGCCGCCGTTATGGTGCAGGCGATCACGGAATCCGGTTGCGGCAACGCCGGTTTTGCCGCACTGGCCATCGGCATCTTTGGGCTGAACCCAGTGGTGGTGTTCGGGACGGAAGAACAAAAGCGGAAATGGCTGCCCCCGATTGTCCGACGGGACGACGTGGCCTGCTTCGCAGTGACAGAGCCGAATACAGGCCTGGACACAACCCGGCTGAAAACCCGCGCTGTCCTTAAGGGTGACAACTATATCGTCAACGGCGAAAAAATCTGGACCTCCACCGCGCTGGCGTCGAACAAAATGCTGTTGATCGCGCGGACCAAGGATATTTCCGAGACGAAAAAGCCCATCGACGGCCTGTCATTGTTCTACACGGACCTGGACCGGGATTATGTGGAAATTCGCCCCATCGACAAAATGGGCCGTAAATCCGTGGATTCCAACCAGGTCTTTTTTGACGGCCTGCCAATCCCGAAAGAAAACCTGATTGGTGAAGAAGGCAAAGGCTTCCGCTATCTCCTCCACGGCCTGAACGCTGAGCGGATACTGATCTCTGCCTCCATGGTGGGTTTGGGTCGCTGTGCCCTGCGCCATGCCGCCAACTACGCCCGCGAGCGGGTGGTCTTTGATCGGCCCATCGGTATGAACCAGGCGATCCAGCATCCCCTGGCCAAAAACTGGGCTGAGTTGGAGGCCGCCAACCTGATGGCCTTTCAGGCAGCCGCCCTTTACGATGCCGGCCAGGATTGCGGCAAGGAGGCCAATTCGGGCAAATACCTGGCGGCGGAAGCCGCGTACAGTGCCTGTACAAATGCGGTGATGACCCACGGCGGCATGGGCTATGCCAAAGAATTCCATGTGGAACGTTACTACCGGGAATGTCTGATCCATCGCCTGGCCCCCATCAGCCCACAATTGATCCTCAGCTACCTGGCTGAAAAAGCCCTGGATCTACCGAAATCATACTAGAGCAATTTTCAATTGATTGGTTCAATTGCTCTAATTCTAAAGAGTCCGAATTTGCAACAACTTGATAAGGAAACACGATGAGTAGAGCGAGCAAAGCCTATATTGCGGGGATATATGAACATCCTACCCGCAAGGCGGTCGACCAAACCGTGCCCCAACTGCACGCGGAAAGCGCCCTGGGCGCATTGCTGGATGCAGGCCTGACCAAAGACGACGTTGACGGCTATTTTTGTGCCGGTGATGCGCCGGGCCTGGGCGGTCTGTCCATGGCCGAATACATGGGCCTGGACGTTAAGTACACGGACAGCACGGAAACAGGCGGTTCATCCTATGTGGTCCATGTGGGCCATGCCGTGAATGCCATTGCCCAGGGGAAATGTTCCGTCGCCCTGATCACCCTAGCTGGCCGGCCCCGCGCCGAAGGCGTCGCCACATTGGGCACCAGGGACTATGGCAACATTTTGCCCGAACTGGGTTTTGAAATCCCTTATGGCCCCGTGGTCACGAACATGTATGGCATGGCCGCGATGCGCCACATGCACGAATACGGGACCACGTCGGAGCAATTGGCCTGGATCAAAGTCGCGGCATCCCATCACGCCCAGCATAACGAACATGCTTTGTTGCGCGATGTGGTGACGGTCGAAGATGTGGTCAATTCCCCCATCATCACGGATCCCCTGCATCGTCTGGATTGCTGCGTCATCACGGATGGCGGCGGTGCATTGGTAATCGTCAGCCCCGAGATTGCCAAAACTTTGGGCGATCGTTGCGCAAAGATCCTGGGCCATGGCGAAGCGATCAAGCATCTGAACAGCGGCAACATTGATCTGACCTATACCGGTGCCGTGAAATCCGGCCCCATTGCCTTTGAAGAAGCCGGCGTGACCCAGGCCGATATCGATTATGTCTCGATCTATGACAGCTTCACCATCACGGTGTTGGAGACCTTGGAAGATCTTGGTTTTTGCGAAAAAGGCCAGGGCGGCAAGTTCGTCTCCGACGGCAATCTCATCTCGGGCGTCGGCAAACTGCCGTTCAACACGGACGGCGGGGGCTTATGCAACAACCACCCCAACAACCGCGGCGGCATCACCAAGGTGATCGAGGCCGTGCGCCAGGTGCGCGGTGAGGCACATCCAAAGGTCCAGGTGCCTGATTGCACATTGGTTCTGGCGCATGGTACGGGCGGCTCCATCGCTACCCGCATGGGCAGCTCTACAGTTATTTTGGGAAGGAACGACGCATGACCGCCGCAGATCAAACTACGGAAAGAACTTACCCCGAACCCGCCATTAATCTGGAGACGGAGGCCTATTGGGCCGCGGCTAAAGAAGGCAAGCTGATCCTGAAGAAATGCAACGCCTGTGGCGAGACGCATTTTTATCCCCGCGCCATCTGCCCCCATTGCCTTAGCGGCGATACGGAATGGTACGAAGCATCCGGTAAAGGCACGATCTATACCTATTCGGTCATGCGCCGGGGCCCGACGCCCTATGCCATCGCCTATGTCACGTTGGAGGAAGGTATCTCCATGATGACCAATATTGTTGATTGTGATTACGATGCGCTTGCAGTTGGCCAGGCCGTCGAAGTTACCTTCCGGGCGACTGAGGGCGATCAGGCCCTGCCCGTATTCAAACCAACTGCATAGTTGTTAAGAGGAGACATCAAAATGTCAGGACTATATTTCGAGGAATTTGAAGCAGGCATGGAATTCAACCATGCCCTGACCCGCACGGTGACGGAAATGGACAACATCATGTTCTGTGCCCAGACCCACAACCCCCAACCCCTGCATCTGGATGAAGAATTCTGCAAGGGCACCATGTACGGCCAGCGCATTGTGAACTCCCTGTTCACCCTGGGTCTGGTCATTGGGGTCACGGTTTCCGACACCACCCTGGGCACTACCCTGGGCAATCTTGGAATGACCGATGTGCGGTTCAAGCACCCGGTTTTTCATGGTGACACCATTCGCTCCATGACCAAGATCAAGGAAAAGCGGGAGAGCAAATCACGGCCAGATTCTGGCATTGTGACGTTTGAGCATTTCGGCTTTAACCAGCGGAACGAAGAAATTGCTTATTGCCTCCGCACCGGCTTGATGATGAAGCGCCCGGCATGATGATCCGCTCGTGGTTGTTCGTGCCCGGTGACAGCGAACGCAAACTGGCCAAGGGCCAGGGTAATGCAGCCGACGCACTGATCCTTGATCTGGAAGATTCGGTATCGGACGACCGCCAGGATATAGCCCGTGAGATGGTCCGTGACTATCTCACGGGACGTCCCGACCGCTCAAAACAACAGCTTTGGGTGCGGATCAACCCTCTCGATACGGAATTATCCTTGCCTGATCTGGCCGCCGTTATGACCGGTGCACCGGACGGCATCCTTCTGCCCAAGGTCTATTCGGCAGCGGATGTGAACACGTTGGCAAAGTATCTTGATGCGCTCGAAACCCGCGAGGGGTTGGAACTTGGCTCTACCAAGATCCACTGCGTCTCCACGGAAACGGCCGCTTCACTACTGACGTTCCACACCTATCTCGACAATGTCTCGGACCGTTTGGTGGCCTTGACCTGGGGGGGCGAAGACCTTGCAGCCGCCCTTGGTGCCACGGATAATCGCAATCCCAGTACCGGTGACTACGACGATCCTTATTTGATGGCCAAGTCACTATGCCTGGCCACTTCCCGGGCCATCAATGCGCAGCCGGTAGGTGTGGTCTACGTGGACTTTCGGGATCTGGAGGGGTTGGAGAAGGAATGCCTACGGGATCGCCGCGCCGGCTTCTTTGGCAAGATCGCCATTCATCCGGCCCAATCCGAAGTTATCAATCGTGCTTTCACGCCATCTGCTGAAGATATCGCCCATGCCCAGCGTGTGATCGATGTGTTTGAGCAGAACCCAGGCCTTGGCACTGTTGGATTGGACGGCAAAATGCTGGACATGCCCCATCTGAAACAAGCTCGTAATGTCATGTCCGTGGTCGCGCAAATCGAAGCGCAAGGCTAAGGGCCAAATTTTAGGAATTAGGGGAAGCTATATGAGTGATTTTCAGAATATTCTGTTCGTGGTTGAAGATGGTGTCGCGACCCTGACCTTAAACCGGCCACAAGCCCTCAACGCCCTGACCCTTGAGCTGATGTATGAGGTTCAGGACGCCATGGCACAGATTGAGGCGGACCCCTCTATTCGTGCCCTAATTCTGACTGGGGCGGGGCGGGGTTTTTGCTCCGGTCAGGATCTACGCAATCGCCCTGAAGCGGGCACAGACATCGTCAAAGTGGGCATGGATTGTTATTTCCGTGCCATCGAAGCGATCCGCACGTCTCGCGTACCTGTCATTGTGGCGATCAACGGCACAGCGGCGGGGGCCGGTTTCTCTCTCGCCTTGGCCGGTGACATTCTAATCGCAGCGCGCTCTGCCAAATTTATTCAGGTCTTCAGCCGTATTGGCTTGGTCCCTGATTGCGGCTCTACCTACTTACTGCCGCAAGCCATTGGCCGGTCGCGGTCTTTGCGCATGATGTTGACCAATGAACCTTTGATGGCAGACCAAGCTGTCGAATGGGGTTTTGTTAGTGAATGCGTGGACGATGCCGATCTGATGGCGTCAGCTGGCGATTTGGCCGCGAAATTGGCCAAAGGTCCCACCCGCGCCTTGGCCGAAACCCGTGCCTTGGTGGATGGGGCAGAAGAAAATTCGTTCGAAACCCAGTTTCGGCGGGAATTAGAGGTAAATTCCGAACTGCGGGTCAGCTATGATGCGAAGGAGGGCGTGGCTGCCTTTCTTGAAAAACGCCAGGCCGATTTCAAAGGTTGATAATCCCGAAGCAAAAAACCGCAGAGTATCTGTAATGAGAGCCTACGCATCGAAGCTGAATAAAAATTCAGAAAGTTATGCCACCAACCGGGCTGAAATGCTGGCCCTGGTAGATGAACTCCACGCCCTGAAGGACCGCGCCAAGCAATTGTCGGAGCGTCGCAGGCCCCGGTTTGTGGAGCGGGGACAGCTGACACCACGGGAGCGTTTGGCGACGTTGCTGGATCCAGGTATGCCGTTTCTGGAGCTTTACGGCCTGGCCAACTACATGGTTGATGTCGCGGACCGGGAAAAAAGCGTGCCCGGTGCCTCCGCCTTGTCAGGTATTGGTTTCGTCAATGGCGTCCGCTGCATGATCTATGCTTCCGACAGCGGCATTGCGGCGGGTGCCATGATGCAGAAAACCGGCGAGAAACTACGCGGTTGCCTGGACACAGCCCTGGCCCTGAACCTGCCGTTTATTCATTTGGTCGAAAGTGCGGGTGCCAATCTGATGAAATATCAGGTTGAAGGTTGGGCCCATGGCGGCGGCGCTTTCTTCCGTTTGGCAAAATTAAGTGGCGCAGGTGTTCCCACATTCGTGGTTTTACATGGGCCGTCGACGGCGGGCGGCGCGTATTTTCCTGGGATGAGCGATTATGTCATCGGCATCAAGGGCCGGGGCCGGGCCTCATTAGGCGGTGCGGCGCTGGTACGGGCGGCAACGGGTGAAATCTCTGATGAAGAAGAACTAGCTGGTGCTGAAATGCATGCCACCACAACTGGGTCTGTGGAATATTTGGCGGAGGATGATGCCCACGGCCTGTTGATGGCGCGGGATGTCATCGGGGGCTTGGGTTGGAACGACCGTTGCCCGAAACCGGATCGCGCGCCCTATAAAGAACCTTTGCTTGATCCTGACGACATTGCCGGCCTGGTGCCCGTGGACTATCGCAAGCCCTATGAAGTGCGGGAAGTGATCGCGCGCTTGGTTGATGGCTCTGAGTTTGAGGATTTCAAACCGCGTTATGGCCCATCTGTTGTGTGCCTGCAGGCGAAAATATTTGGCCAGGCGGTCGGCATCGTCGGCAACAACGGCCCCATCGACCCTAATGGCGCAACGAAGGCAGCACATTTTTTCCAGCTGTGCGATCAGGCCGGCATGCCACTGATTATGTTAAACAACATCACCGGCTATATGGTGGGCAAAGACTATGAACAGGCAGGCATGATCAAGCACGGATCGAAAATGATCCAGGCTATCTCCAACGTACGGGTGCCAAAGATCACCTTCTACATTGGGGCATCGTTCGGGGCCGGGAACTATGGCATGGGCGGCCTGGCGTACGAGCCGGACTTTCTGTTTGCCTGGCCCAATGCTTCAACCGGCGTCATGGGTGGCGAACAAGCTGCCTCTACCATGGACCAGGTTGCCCGCGACGGTGCCAAGCGCAAGGGTGAGGAAGCGGACGAGGATGCCCTGGCCCTGCAAAAACAAAGGCTGACAGATCACTTCGACAGCCAGTCGGATGCCTTCTACACCTCCGGCCGTGTGCTGGACCAAGGGGTCATCGATCCACGGGATACCCGCAAGGTTATTGGCTTTGCGTTGGAGACCTGTTGGGAAGCGCGTAACAGAGACCTGGCACCAAACGCCTTTGGCGTGGCGCGGATGTAGGGGGCGGAATTATGAGAACGTTTAAAAGCATACTTGTCGCCAACCGTGGTGAAATCGCCGTCCGGGTCATGCGTACGGCTCAGGCTCTGGGCTATAAAACCATCGCTGTTTACTCCGAGGCGGACGCCAACGCACCCCATGTGCAGATGGCGGACGATGCGGTGTTGATCGGGCCGGGCCCCGTGGGGCAATCCTATCTTGATATGGACCGGATACTGGCGGCGGCGAAAGAAACAGGTGCCCAGGCCATTCATCCCGGCTATGGCTTCCTGTCCGAGAACGCGGATTTCGCCCGTGCCTGTGAGGCGGAGGGTTTGGTTTTTATTGGGCCCAGTGCGGAAGCTATCGACCTGATGGGTAACAAGGCGGCGGCAAAGCGACGGATGATCGCGGCTGATGTGCCGTGCGTTCCCGGCTATGAAGACGCAGACCAGTCAGATGACGTTTTGATCGCTGCGGCGAAAAACATCGGCTATCCCATCATGGTTAAGGCGGCGGCAGGCGGCGGCGGGCGCGGTATGCGCCTGGTTGATGATGCGAAAGGTTTACCCGGCGCTTTGGCGTCGGCAAGATCAGAAGCGTTGAACGCCTTTGGTTCGGACGAGTTGATTTTGGAAAAGGCGATCATCCGCCCCCGCCATGTTGAGTTTCAGATTTTTGCCGACAGTCTTGGCAATGTCATTCATTTGGGTGAGCGGGATTGTTCCGTGCAACGGCGGCATCAAAAGGTGGTGGAGGAAGCCCCCTGCCCGGTGATGACCGATGATCTGCGCGCCCGCATGGGGGCAGCGGCAGTGGAAGCCGCCCGTTCAATTGATTATCGCGGTGCGGGGACGATTGAGTTCTTGCTGGATGACGCAGGTGAATTCTATTTCCTGGAAATGAACACCCGCCTGCAGGTGGAACATCCGGTGACGGAAATGATCACCGGCCTGGACCTTGTCGGCCTGCAAATTCAGGTGGCGGAGGGCCATCCCCTGGGGCTGACCCAGGATGATATCAAGCTGTCCGGACACGCTATCGAAGTTCGTTTGTATGCCGAAGATACCACACAGGATTTCCTGCCCTGTACGGGTACCATCGATTTGTGGCAACCGGCGGTGGGCGAAGGTTTGCGATTTGATGCGGGTATTGAAAGTGGGCAGGACGTCTCCCCCTTCTATGACCCGATGATTGCCAAAGTCATCGCCTGGGGCGAAACCCGTGAGGTTGCCCGTCATCGTTTGATCGAGGCCTTGAAAGATACCGTGCTGTTCGGCCTGACCACCAACCTTGGTTTTCTGATCGATATCCTGGGCAAGCAGGCCTTTGCCAAGGGTGAGGCGACGACAGGCTTCATTGCCGATGAATTCGATGCCGCCGCCTTGGCAGAACCGGCCCCGGATAAGATGGAGGCAGCCATGGCCGCCGTCATCCAGTACGAGACGGAACGCCAAAGCGCGCTTGGCAAAAGCCTGAACATCGCACCAAGCCTGATGAACTGGTCGTCGGCTGGGCCGTTGGTGACACATTACCTTTACGCCCAAGGGGTCGGGGGGGATGGGCAGCTTGAGCTGACCGTCAGCCCGGAAAATGCGACGACCTATCGGGTGCAGATCGAGGACGATGCCTTATCGATTGAGTTGTTGCAGTTGAATGGCAATACGGCGCGACTGGCGGTAAACGGCCGCCGTCATGTAGTGCATTTTTCGGTGCCGACGCCGGGACATATCTATCTGTCGGTGGGCGGCAAGACCTCCAACTTCAGGAACCGCAATGCCTTTCCCGCCTCGGCTGAAGAAGCGTCGGGCGGTGGCCGCGTGATCGCGCCTATGCACGGCACCTTGCTGGAAATCTGTGTAGAAGCCGGCGATGCGGTCAAAATCGGTGATCGATTGGCGGTGTTGGAAGCCATGAAAATGCAGCACGATATTTTGGCAGAGATCGATGGCGATGTGGTTGAAGTGCATAGCGAAGCCGGTGTGCAAGTAGCCGCCGATGATCTGCTTGTGGAGATAGAGGGCACTGACGGGTAATATGGCGGATAATACGCTATCCGAATCACGTGTCCAAAATAGTTACCCAATTCATTTACCCAATTCATTTAAAGGGGCCGAATTATGAATGACGCCATGTTTGGTCAATCCATCGCACGCCGGGAAGACGAACACTTCCTGATCGGTGCCGCAAAATACACAGCTGATCTGAACCATGACGGCCAGGCCCATGCCGCCGTCCTGCGATCCCCCCACGCCCATGCGCTGATCACCGCCATAGACACCACGGCTGCTGCCGCATTGCCAGGCGTAGTCGGCGTTTATACAGGGGCGGATTTGCAGGCGGATGGCATCGGACCTATGCCATGCGCTGCTGTTGGCGTCGTTGCGACTGTGGAACCCATAATTGTGCCGCCCCGTCACGCCCTCGCTCATGGCCGGGTCCGTCATGTGGGTGACCCGGTTGCCTTTGTCGTGGCGGAAAGTTTCGCCCAGGCCTTGGATGCCGTGGAATTGATCGAGGTGGATTACGATCCTCTGCCCGCCCTGGCAGAAGCCCGTCAGGCCTTGGCGCCTGGTGCGCAAGAGATCTGGGCCGAGGCACCGGGTAATCTGTCGTATCGGTTTGAGAAAGGCGACCGTGTGGGCGTTGAAGACGCCTTTGCCAAGGCCGCCCATGTGGTGGAGCTGGAGATCGTCAACAATCGCGTCTCCCCCGCCCCAACGGAACCTCGCGCCGCCATCGCCTCGTATGACCAGGGCACAGAGACCATGAATTTGCTGGTCACGGGACAAGGCGTCCACGGCATTCGCGGGCAATTGGCAAATGCGGTCTTTAAAGTGGCGGAGGAAAAACTGCATGTCTCCGCCCCTTATGTTGGCGGTGGTTTCGGTCTGAAAAACTTTGTCTATCCCGAATGGGTCATGTTGTTGTGGGCTGCGCGACGCCTGGGCCGGGCCGTCAAATGGGTTGGGGATCGCAACGAAGAATTTATGAGCAGTACCCAGGGCCGGGATTTGCATGCGACCGCTCGCCTTGGCTTGGATGCGGCAGGAAAATTCCTGGCTTTGGAGGCGACCACGACGGCTGATATGGGGGCCTATTTATCATCGTTTGGCCCAGGGGTTTCCACTAATGCCTTTTCCACGGCCATGGGCGGTGTCTATGCCATTCCTCACGTATTCATGGCCGTGGCGGGTGCCTTCACCAATACGGTGCCCGTGGACGCCTATCGTGGCGCGGGCAAACCGGAAGCCAACTATATTATCGAACGCCTGATTGAGGCAGCTGCACAGCAACTGAAAATAGACCCAGTTGCCCTGCGTTTGCTGAACGTCATTCCCAGCTTTCCCCATGTCACCGCCATGGGCCTGGAAATTGATACCGGTGATTTCAAGGGTAATATTGAGGCCGCCGTTGATCTGTCCGACCGCGCGGGTTTTGAAGACCGGCGTGCGGCGGCGGCGGGGCGTGGTCTGCTGCGCGGCATGGGCGTTGCCTGTTTCCTGGAAACCGCCCGCGGTGCCCCTACGGAAGGGGCGGAGGTTAATTTCCGCGCCGACGGCAAAGTGGAATTGCGCCTGGGTACGGAGTCCAATGGCCAGGGCCACGAAACCGCGTTCAGCCAAATTGCCGCAGATCACTTTGGCCTGCCCCTCGATAGTTTCGTCTATATCCAGGCTGATACCGCGCAAGTCCGTGCGGGCAATGGCCATGGCGGGGCCCGCTCCATGCATATGGGCGGTAGTGCCCTGGTCGCAGCCATGGATATGGTTTTGGGAAAAGGCAGAGAGGTCGCCGCGCAAATGTTGCAGGCAGACGTCGATGCATTGCAATTCGTGGATGGTGAATTCCGTGTCGCGAACAGCGAACGCTCGGTATCCTTGTTGGAAGTCGCTGCTGCAGCGAGAGATCCAAAGCTGGGCAGCGATGTCCGGGACAGCGATAGCCTCGGCAGTGGTGGTCTTGACAGCTATGCCCGCCGAGACGATGCGCCGTTTACATTTCCATCAGGCTGCCATGTGGCGGAGGTGGAGATTGATC
Source organism: Alphaproteobacteria bacterium (assembly GCA_028824965.1). GTDB lineage: Bacteria > Pseudomonadota > Alphaproteobacteria. The sequence goes on from JAPKBD010000020.1 coordinate 23,810, forward strand.
GGGACACAGGGACCCTGCGTTTGGAACGGTACCTGATCGTCGATGATTACGGTGCCATGATCAATCCACGCTTGACCGAGGGGCAGGTCCATGGTGGCGTGACCCAGGGCATCGGCCAGGCCATGGTGGAGGAAGTCGCCTACGACAGCGAAACAGCACAGCTGTTAAGCGGTACATTGATGGACTACACCGTGCCGCGGGCGGCGCTATTGCCGCAATTTGAAGTGCATTTCCGTCCAACCCCGACCGGGGCGAACCCGCTTGGCGTCAAAGGCTCCGGCCAGGCAGGCTGCATCGGCGCGCCACAAACCATTGTTGCTGCTGTTCTGGATGCCTTGAAACCATTGGGCGTCACGGATATTGATATGCCCGTTACGTCGGAAAAAATCTGGCGTGCGATCAATAGTAAAGCTTGATGGTTGTGGATGCCCGGATCAAGTCCTGGCATGACGGTTTGGTTGGAACATTGAGATAAATTCGTCATTGCCGGGCGTCGACCCGGCAATCCTTGTTACCGCTTTGGTGCGCAGTATCGCGAGCGTGCTCTAACGATTGGCAGCCGTCACCATCGCGTTTAACAGCAGGTTGACGCCGGGCAGGGTTTTCTCCAGCTCAATGCTTTCTTCCACATTGTGGCTGATGCCGCCTGTGCAGGGGGTGAAGATCATACCCATGGGGGCAATTTTGCCAATGGCATAGGCGTCGTGGCCGGCTTGGCTGCGTATCTCCATATAGCTGACATCCATGGCGTCTGCGGTGTCAGATAGATGTTGAACACATTTTTCGGCAAAGGGGTTCTCGCCAAAGCTCCAGCTATCGACGATCTTCATCTCTACATTGGCTTTGTCCGCCGCCGCCGCCATCGCCGCCTTCACCTTGCCCAACATCTGATCGGCGATGGCTGGATCAGGGTGGCGGAAGTCCACGGTAAGATTTGCACGCTCTGAAATAATGCCTGGCAAATTTGGAAAACAGCTGATTTGCGATGTGGTGGCCTTGCCCCCTTGAGGGTGATGCTGCCAGCCGATCCCATCTACCGCCACGACCAGGTGGGCTGCACCCACAAGGGCGTTTTGCCGCTCATCCATCGGCGTGGGTCCCACATGGGCTGTGCGGCCTGTGACTTCAATTTTCAGGCCGTGGGATTTGAAACTATCGACGACGATGCCGATATCGATGCCCATGGCTTCCAACGCCGGGCCCTGTTCAATGTGCAGTTCGTAATATTGATCGAATTTACTTTCACCTAAAGGCCGGTCCCCGTCATAGCCAATGCGCCGCAGCTCATCACCAAAGGTCAGGCCGTCCGCATCCTGCGAGGCCAAGACCTCGTCCAAAGTCAGGTCGCCAATGAAGGCGAGGGAGCCTTGCATGGGCGGCGTATAGCGGGCACCTTCTTCGTTGGTCCAGACAACAACTTCGATCGGGCGTTTGGTCTCGAGCCCGCGGTCATTCAAGGTGCGAACGACTTCCAAACCGCTCATCACGCCGAGGACACCGTCATATTTGCCGCCGCACATTTGGCTGTCCAGATGACTGCCCGTGGCGATGGCGGGCAGACTGTCATCGGTGCCGGGGCGGCGGGCAAATATATTGCCCACTTGATCGATGGTTACTGTGCAACCGGCGTTACGGGCCCAGGTGCAGAACAGATCGCGCATCTGCCTGTCCGCATCGGACAGGGGCAGACGGCGCAGGCCCGTGTCACGCAACTTTCCAATCTCGCCCGAGGCTTCCAGCGTATCCCACAGGCGCGCGCCGTCGATTTCAAGAATGTTTTTATCCGGGTTTATATTCGTAATTGTCATGAGCGGCCCTCACCACATTATCTTGCGCCATTTTAGCGCGATGCATCCTGTGCAGAAAATCCCCAACAGAGCGTAAATGCCGACCGCAGTGGTGAAACTGAACCAGTTAACCAAAGCGCCCGCCGCCAACAAACCCACCGGCAGGCCATACACCACCAACATGCGCACGCCCATGATCCGGCCCCTGAATTCTTCCGGCGTCAGGCGTAACAGCATCACGGACATGGAGATCATGGCGGTGCTTTGCGCGATGCCGATGATCAGCAGAATAATGACGCCGGGCCATTTGGTTTCCTGCATGGCAAAAAACACCATCAGGATATACCAGACAACAATAGACAGCACCATGAAACGTCCCGGACGCCGGGAACCACCGAGTAAGATCATAGCGATGGAGCCGATCAAAGCACCACAGGCATAGCCGGCCACCATATGACCCAGGCCATTTTGATCAATCGCATAAATCTCTTTTGCGACATAAGGCAACAACCCCATGGAGATGGGATAGGCGGTCAGATTGACCCAGAATGCTAACAGCATCAGGGCAAAAACATCGGGTGTGTGCCAGACATAGGCCAGCCCGGCCTTTAACTCCTGCCAGGGGGAGGCTGCCTGAATACTTGCACGCAGGTTTCCGCCGACGCCCAGGGTGAGGGCGAGGGAAGCCAGGTACAGGACAACGACGCCTATGTAGGCCGGGCCGATCCCGACAATGGCGAACAGGCCGGCACCCGCCAGGGCACCGGCGATGCGGGCGGAGTCCATGGTCGTTCTCGATAAACCGATGGCCTTGGCGAGCAATCCGCTGGGCACTGTATCGCCAATCAACGCGTTTCGCATGACAAGGTCCGAGGGCCGGACCAGCCCGGCCAGCAATGCGATGGCGAAAACATAATAGGCGTTCAAAGTATCGGTTAGCGCCAGGATCATGATCGCGACGGCCAGGGCCGCATAAATCGCCCGCATTACGCACAACATCACACGGCGGCCAAATCGATCGGCAACCACACCAAACATAGGCGCTATTAAAGTGCCCAAAAATTGCAGGGCGCCAAAGGCCGTCAGCAATAGCACCGACTCCGTCTCAACCAACACGTACCAACCCAGGATCAACGTCTCCATCTCAAAGGCCCAGGATGTCAGTAGATCAGCGGGCCATTGAAAACGGAAACTGCGCACCGCAAAGGGCGCCATCGCAGAGGTGGACGCTGGGTAGGTCGAAGGTTCATCGTCCTGGCTGTTCGGGGGGGTGGCTATGGCGGTGGCCGCCGCAGTTTAACGCCGCTCCATATGGGTGGCGAAATCGTTTCGGCGAAATCTGACAGCATAATGTTAAAGGCGATGCTGACCCGCAGGTCGTCGGTCTTATTGGGAATAACCGAATGGGGCAGCCAGGCAGGGAAAAGCGCCAGGGTCCCCTCGCTTACACGCACATTATGTACGAACTGGTTAAACTCGTTCTGCTGACTGGTGCGGGGTTCGATGATATGGCGCTGCGGCCGGGGGTCAGCGTTCAAGGCGATGGCTTTCTATAGAACGTGCAAAATCAGATGTGATGTTGTGACCATATAGAGCAATTCCGAT
>JAPKBD010000270.1 GCA_028824965.1 Alphaproteobacteria bacterium
TTTGTGTTTTTTGTTGCGGTATGCCGATAGTCTAACAAAATTCTAACTGCACGGTATTTTGACGAAGTCCCACACAATCAGCTACCAGCATTTGCCGGCGCGCCATAGTCTGTTATCCGGGACTTCTGCGGGTGACGAACAAAAATGCCAGGGGTGCCGCAATTGTTGAGGCGATGGTCAGCAAATAAAAGGCGTTTATATAACCGATCATCGATGCCTGCTGTTTGATCTCTGCCAGCAGTCGCATATGCATGGCGGGCTGGTCGGCATCCCCCAATATGTCGATCCAGACGCTAAGGTTCCGCAGGTCAAAGGCATCGATCAGGTTGTTCAGGTTTACGCCCGCCTCCGCGCTGGAGCGAAAGAACACCACCAGGGTGAGGGAGATAAAAATACTACTGCCCAACAGACGCAGCAGGGCGAATATGGCATTGCCCTGGGTCAACAGCCGCGGTGACAGGGTGGAAAATGCCAGCACGGCCATGGGGGTATAGGCGGTGCCAAAGCCGACGCCGTGCAGGACGTTGGTCCAGAATACATCCGTCGTCGTCATATTGATGTCGAGAGAGGCCATCCACAAGGCTGCAATGGATTGCATGACCAACCCGGAAAACAGGCAAAGCCGGGGGTTGAAGCGGGTGAATTGAACAACAAAGAAAAAGCTCAGAAAATTACCCATGCCCCGGGCTGAGATGAGGTAGCCGACGATGGCGTCTGGATAACCGCGAAGCTCCTGTAACAACGGCGGAAACAAGACCATGGGTGTAAATTGCAATGCCCCCATGATGGTGGCCAGAATGACGCCGATGGTGAAATTTCGGTCTTTGAACGTGGCCGGTTCAAACAGCGCATGGCGCGATGTAAGAATGTGGACCATAAAGAGGTAGAAAAAAACGACGGCCAGCAACAATTCCAACTGGATTTCGTAGGAGTTCAACCAATCCAGCCGCTGCCCACGATCAAACATCAGCTGCGTCGCGCCAATGGCAATGGCGATCAGGCAAAAACCCAAATAGTCGAATTTATGGGCGCTGCCTTTCTCCTCATTCGACAGGGCAACAAAGGCGAACAGGGCAGCAATAATGCCCATGGGCAGGATCATATAAAAGGCCCAGCGCCAATTGAACAATTCCGCGATCATGCCGCCGAACAACGGTCCCAGAATGGGGCCCATCACCCCGCCAACGCCCCATGCCATCAGTACGAAAGGATGCTGGGCCCTGGAAAAACTGGCCAGAATGATGGCCTGCCCCAGCGGGAAAATCGGTGCGCCCAGCACACCTTGGGCCACTCTTGTGCCCAACATCACTTCAAGGGATTCCGATGCCCCCGCCAGGACCGAAAAAGTTGTAAAGCCAATGATCGATCCGACCATCAGATTGCGCCAACCCAGTTTTGACGCCAGCCAGCCGGTCAACGGTGTCGCAATTGCCGTAGCCACAAGATTGAAGGTGATGATCCAGGAAACCTGATCCTGTGTTGCCGACAGCGCGCCCTTCATTTGCGGTAAGATCACCGCGACGGACGTCATGGTGGCACCAAACAGCAAGGTCGAAAACTGCACCGTCAGCAGGATCAGCCATTGTCGCAAGGTGAATGATCGCATGGTCCCGGAGCCTGTCAGAATTCGGCTTCGAAACTAAGCCAAAACTTGTCAGTATCTTGGCTGAAATCACCGGCCATGTAACGGGCACCCTGCAATAATATGCGCGTTGCGTTCTTGAAGCCCATCGCCGCAGTTAGGCTGTACTCCCGCCCCAAATGGCGCGCCCCGTCCCCGTCACGAAATTCATGGGCGCCGCCGGATAAACGAACATGGGGGATGGCCGCCCCCTCGAACGCCCCGAACGTGCTGCCATGAACCATATAGGCAAGGGTCATATAGCCGTCGGTTACGCCGTTCGCAGGCGTCGTGAGGAATCGATCCGTAGCGCCCTGGAATTTATGCAGGGTCGCAAAGGGTGTTTGAAACGCGCCTAAGGCATCGCCCGATAGTTGTTCCAGGCCAAGGTTTACCGTCCAGGGCCCGTGGCGGGCCTGAGCGTCAAGCATGGCGTAGTGATAGGACCGGTTCGAAGGTTGTTCCCTGTCGGGGCGTTGATAGGCAGCTTCGCCCCGCACCGTGAACTCTGTGGTGTCTCGCTGCCAGGTATGTCGGGCCGAACCGCCATATGTGGCTAGGTCAAAGGCATCGTTTTCAACATCGAAAAGATAGGCATAGGCCGTGAAACGCCAGGCATTGATGCCGCGATAGCTGCCATGGAAAATATGACTATCGGCATCGAGGGAGCCCAAGCCATTGTCCGCCCGACGTCCCACCACACGACGCACCTGCCAGATATAGTCATAGTCAAGGAACCAGCCCCCATAACCCTCTAATGATAGGGATGCGGCATCAAATGTTTGCTGGGTTTGGCGAAACCCTACGGGTCCAATGAAACGTTGATTGCCGTGGGCAATGCGCTGTCGGCCCAGGCGAAGGGAAATTCGATCAAAATCCGGGCCAAGTATCGGGATATTGGGCCGATAACGGATCGCCGCCTGGGTGATATCCAGGTTCTGGGGGTCATTTATGGTCGGGTAACGACTATCGGGTTGCGCGGCGTTGCTGGACTGGCGCGGCCCGATAGTGGCAACACCTGTGCCTTCCACGAGGGCGGAAAAACCGGCCAAGGGGGCTGTGACCAGGCCGCCACGCAGGCGTAATGTGTTGGCGACGCCGTCGCGGGCGATGGTCTGTTGATCGACCACTTCCGTGCGGTAACGTATTGAACCGTAGGTATTGAAAGCCTGCGCAAGTTGCGGTGAGAACAGCAGAACACAGAACAATATTGCAGCCACGCGCCGTATAGACATCCAGAATTACCATGGTTTTTGAATTGAAAAAAATGATCCGCACGTCATGTTACGTTGAAATGAAGAAGGCTGGAACCATTATGAACCGATCCGTCGCGACAATTGTTATGCTGTTTCTGTGCCTGAACGCCTCCGCCTATGGCGAGACTAGGGAGATTGGCACGGTGACGCGCACCCAATCCGATGTTGTGGGAGAGCTGGCCGATGTGCGCCGTGACTTGCAAAAAGATCTATCCATATTTGCCGAGGAGACGGTGCGAACCGGTGAAAGTGCCCGCGTCGGCCTGTTGTTCAAAGACGGCAGTGAATTGATCATTGGTGCCACGGCGCATGTCGTCCTGGATAAATTTGTTTATGACGGTAATGGTGCCAAAGGTGCCAATGTTGACGGTGTCATCAATCTGCTGAAAGGCGCCATGCGATTTACCTCTGGACGTCTGGGCCACCGCAGCCTGCGCGTCGTGACCCCGGTCGCCACAATTGGTATCCGTGGCACTGACTTCTGGGTCGGCCAGATCGACGGCGTTTATGGCGTTCTGCTCCTCAGCGGCGCGGTTGAAGTTTCCAACGACGGCGGCACCGTCACTTTGGATGAACCCCTGCAGGGCACCACAATCTTTTCGCAAACAGTTGCACCGGATCGCCCCGGCGTCTGGCCGGGTGATCGACGGGCCCGTGCCTTGGCAGGCGTAACCTTTAACTAGGACTACGCCCTGCGGCACCTGCTGCGCGTAGGGCCTGCCAGACTTTTTCCGGTGTTGCCGGCATGTCGACAGCCTTCGCACCGACGTTTTGCAGGGCGTTGGCCAGGGCATTCATGACCGCCGCTGGTGCGCCGGTGGTTGCACTTTCCCCCGCGCCCTTAGCCCCGATGGGATTGTCCAGTTCCGCCACTTCGTTGCAGACGATATTAAAGTTCGGCAGATTATCGGCCCGGGGCAGGCAATAATCCATCAAGCTGCCGGTCAGGGTTTGGCCATTATCGGGATCGTAGACCACCCGTTCCCACAATGCCTGACTGATCCCTTGGGTGACGCCGCCGTGTAACTGGCCGTGAACGATCATGGGGTTGATCATACGGCCCACGTCGGCGACGACGCTGTAATTCTCTAATTGAATGGTGCCGTCATTGGGATCAACAGTCAGCTCGCATATATGCACGCCGTTGGTAATGGTGTCTGCGGTCACATTAAAATCGGCGTCCTCCGCCAATTTTTCGCCTGCAGCCTCAATTTTCCCAGCGACCTCAAACAAAGTCACCGTGCGGTCTGTGCCGGCGATGGTGAAGCTGCCGTCTGCAAAAGTGATGTCGTCGATGGCCGCTTCCAACATCTCCGCCGCCGTCTCCTTTGCCTTTGCGATGACCTTGTCCGCCCCCATGACCGCCGCCGTGCCCCCCATGCGGGCGGAGCGTGAGCCATGGCTGCCTGCGCCCCGCTTCACCCGGTCGCTGTCGCCAAAAACCACGTCGATATCATCGAAATCCACGCCAAGCTTTTCCGACAGGATCTGTGAATACATGGTTTTATGCCCCATGCCGAAATCCTGGGTGCCTAGATATGCGGTGATCCGGCCTGCTGGATTGACGGCGATCTCGGCGAATTCTGTCTGTGTGCTGCCATCGTTTTCGGCATACATACCCATCCCGATGCCGTGCAAACGACCCATGGTACCGGCCGCTTTGGCCCGTTCCGGCGCGCCATGCCAGTCCGCTAATTCCACAGCGCGGGCCAGGTTGTTGGAAAATTCGCCGGTTGTTATGAGCGCCCCGCCGGGCATGGTCCAGGGCAAATCCGTGTCGCTTAGTAAATTGCGCTGACGCAATGTCAGGGGGTCTATACCCGTTTCATGGGCTGCCTGATAGATCAGGCGCTCCAGGACATAGTTGATTTCCAGCCGGCCAATGCCCCGATACGCTCCCATAGGGGCGGTGTTCGTCACGACGCCCCGCTGGTTCAGATAAGCTGTCGGCATGCGATAGCCGCCGCCCATAACCTGGGCCAGGAAATGCGCCATGACCCAGACACTGCGGGAGGCGATATAGGCACCGTGCCGCCAATCAGCACGAACCCGCAAGCCCAGAAAATGACCTTTCTCATCCAAGGCCAGTTCACCCGTGAACATATGATCCCGGGCTTGGAAGTCCGTCAGAAAAGCTTCGCTGCGGGTTGCGGTCCACTTGACGTTGCGGCCGAGACGCCGGGCGGCGACCAGGGTCAGCACGAATTCCGGATAGATGCCATTTCGGGCGCCAAAACCACCGCCTGTGTCAGGCACGATCACATGTAGGGCGGTTTCCTCAATGCCTAGGACAGTCGCCAATGCGCCGCGTAGATTATGGGCCGCCTGGCAACCGGCCTGCAATGTCAGCCGCGCGTTTGTGGCGTCATAGGACGCGACGGCGGACCGCGGTTCCATAAAGGCGATGACGACCCGGTTATTAATCAAGGGCAGGCGCGTTACGTGATGGGCCTTGGCGAATGCGGCCTCGGTCGCGGCTTCATCACCGGCGTCGTGGTCAAAGGTAATGTTGCCAGGCGCATCACCCCAAATCTGTTCGGCGTCGCAGGCAAGGGCATCTTCGAATTCCATAACTGACGGTAGAGGCGTGTAGTCGACGGTGATCAGCTCAACAGCATCGTGGGCCTGGGCCAAGGTTTCGGCCACAACAAAGGCCACCGGCTCGCCCAGAAAACGCACACGGTCCTGGGCCAGGGGGTATTGCGAGGCGTCAGCACCGGCGCGGCCATCCCGGTGGCCGATGCCAAATGGTGGGGTGTCGGTGAAGGAGGGGATTGGCCCGGCAATCTCGTCCGCCAGATCAGCCGCCGTCAGGACCAGGGCGACACCCGGTGCGGCGCGTGCAGCACTGACATCAATGGCCGTGATTTCGGCATGGGGCAGGGGCGCGCGTAGAACGGCCGAAGCCAGGGTGCCCGATTGTTGTATGTCATCACTGAATTGACCAGTCCCGGTGAGGAAGCGATGGTCTTCTTAGCGCTGTACGGCAGCGCCGATACCGATAATATTTTTGGGGCTGACCCAGATAACGCCGATGAGGTGTTATTATGGACCGCATGCG
>JAPKBD010000271.1 GCA_028824965.1 Alphaproteobacteria bacterium
TATTGGTCGTCGTATTCTTCCTTTGAGATTGAACTCTAAGGATTTCGAGCGAACCACATGCGCACAATAACATTGTCTTTGCGGACAAACTGACGAAAGACAAAACCCAGCAGATGCAGGGTGATCATCGCCATAAGAGCGGTGCCAAGGACGCCATGAACCGCGCGCGGTAACACGCCGTCAAAATTGGCTGGCAACGGCTGCCCATCGCCGCCAAAGAGGATTTGCGACAAGCTGGTCGAAATGGAGAGGACAACGCCACTCAACGCCATTGCGATGACGACCACATAGAAAAAGTTATGGATGAAAGTTGCCAGGCGGTCGAGAAAAGCATTTCCACTTTCCAGCGGAGCAGGACGTGGCTTTTTTATCCGGACGGCAAGGCGCACGATCATCAGGATCAGGATGGCCGCCCCCATCGCCGAATGGATTTGCAAATGTTGGAACTTTTCCGGATCAGCATTGGGCGTCTCCTCCAGGATGGTCACACCAACCACCAGGGAAAACAGGATCATCCCGGCCAACAGCCAATGCAGAGTTACGAGAAGGGGATGATAGCGTTTCATAACAACTCTCACATACCCAGAACCAGTTTCGCCATGATGTTGCGCTGGATCTCGTTCGAACCGCCGTAAATGGCAGATGCCCGGTCGTTAAGATAGCGGGCCGTCACGGACATCTCATCCCGGCTGCCAAGAGGCGGCAGATTAGCACCTGCCAACCGCTCTTCCGGCTGATGGGGTGCGGCGTAGTTGGCGATTGCCTGCATGGCCAGCTCGCTAATTGCCATCTGCACCTCTGTTGCGCGGGTCTTCATCATGGATGATGCGGGGCCTGGGCTGCCTCGTTTGACGATATCCGCCATGGTGCGATGGCCGGTATATTCGACCGTGGTCAGTTCGATATCCAGGGCGGCAAAGGCACGGGCAAAATCAAGCTGCGCCATCAAGGCATTGCCATCGCTGTCTCGGCGGGCCTGGGCCAGGGCGCGGATTTCATTCAACCGGGTCCGCAAAGGTCCGACGCCAACCGCCACGCCCCGTTCGAATTCCAGCAGGTATTTGGCCACGGTCCAGCCGTCGTTCTCCGCACCGATGCGACCCGATTGGGGCACCCGCACATCGTCGAAAAACACCTGATTGAATTCATGATCCCCACCCAAAATATGGATCGGCTCCACCGCAATGCCGGGGGTGTCCATCTCCAGCAACAAAAAGGTGATCCCTGCCTGGGGCTTGCCGTCCGTATTGGTACGGACCAAACAGAACATGCGATTGGCATTGTGGGCGTCCGTAGTCCAGGTCTTGGAGCCGTTGATGATGTAGTCATCACCATCGCTAATTGCCCGGCATTGCAGGGAAGCCAGGTCGGAGCCGGCGCCAGGCTCGGAATAGCCCTGGCACCAGACATCATCGCCGGACAATATGCGAGGCAGATAGAAGGCTTTTTGTTCGGCGCTGCCGTGCCCCATGATCGCCGGGCCCACCATTGACAGACCCAGGGGGGTGAGGTGCGGCGCGCCGGTACGGGCATATTCCGCTGAGTACAAGTAGCGCTGCACCGGGTCCCAGCCGGGGCCGCCATATTCCGTCGGCCAGTTCGGTGCGGCCCAGCCCTGGCTGTGCAGGATACGGTGCCACTTCCAGGTCGCCTCATGCTCCGCCATAATGGTGGCGCACAGACGGCCCGCCTCCCGAATATCCGGGGTCAGATTATCGTTGAGGAATTCCCGCACTTTTGTTTGAAAGTTCAGATGTTCCTGGGATAGGGAGATGTCCACCGCTCTACTCCAATATCAAATGTCAGCTTACCAGATCACGGACGATGACCAGCTTCTGGATATCGTTGGTGCCTTCATAAATGCGCGCACCGCGAACACCACGATAAATCCGCTCCAGGGGAAAGTCTCGCAAATAGCCGTAACCGCCCAAAGTCTGAATAGCATCAGAACAAACCTGTTCGGCCATATCTGTGGAGAACATCTTAGCCATGGATGCCTCCATCAGGCATTTTTGTCCAGCACTACGTAGGGCGGCTGCATGCCATATCAGTTGCCGGGCCGCCTCCAGCTGCGTTGCCATTTCCGCCAGGCGAAAGGCCACCGCCTGATGTTCCATGATCGGTTTGCCGAACGCCTCCCGCTCCTGCGCATATTCCAGCGCCACTTCAAAAGCCGAACGTGCCATGCCCAGTGCTTGGGCTGCTATACCGATGCGCCCGCCTTCGAGATTACCGAGTGCTATGCGAAAGCCCTGGCCTTCTTCGCCCAGCAGCGCATCGTGGGGGACGCGCATATCGGTGAAGGCCAGCTGTGCGGTATCAGAGGCATTCATGCCCATCTTTTCCTCCACCCGCACCACCTCGTATCCCGGCGTGTCCGTCGGCACGATGAAGGCGGAAATGCCACGTTTACCCTGATCCGGATCAGTAACGGCAAAGACCAGGGTCAACTCCGCATTCTTACCGGTGGTGATAAATTGCTTAGCCCCGTTGATGACATAGCCGTCATTGTCGCGCACCGCCCGGGTGGTCAACGCACCGGCATCGGAGCCGCCTTTGGCTTCCGTCAGGGCAAAGGCGCACAGCATTTCCCCCTGGGCCAGAGCGCGCAGATAGCGTTCTTTTTGCGCGGGGCTGCCATATTCCAGGATCGGCATACAGCCCACGGAATTATGCCCGCTCATCACAATGGCGACGGCACCATCGCCCGCGGCAATCTCCTCCAACGCCATAGCATAGGTGACATAGTCCAGGCCCGCACCGCCCCATTCAGGTGGTACGGTCATGCCCATCAAACCCAGCTTGCCCATGGCTGTGAAAACATCGCGGGGAAAATGCGCCTCATCCTCCCACCGGGCCGCATGGGGCGCGATTTGTGCGGCAGCAAAGGCGCGGGCCATATCGCGGATCATGACTTGTTCTTCTGTCGGGATCATATTCTGGCCTCCATTAGTTCACCTGACGCTCCTGGCCTTGCCAATAAGGCTTACGCAACTCCCGCTTCAGGATCTTACCGGACGGGTTGCGGGGCAGCTCATCGATGAAATCGACCGAGCGGGGGATCTTGTATCCGGCAATTTGGGTGCGAGCGTAGGCGATGATCTGATCTTCGGATAAATCCGCATCCGGCGCACAAACCACAACAGCCTTCACCGCTTCGCCCCATTTATCATCCGGCACACCGATCACCGCCAAATCGGCAATGCCCTCTAACCCAGATAGAGCGCTTTCAATTTCGGCCGGATAAATGTTCTCCCCACCCGAGACGATCATGTCTTTGACCCGGTCATGGATGTAGAGATAGCCGTCTTCATCGAAATAGCCCGCATCGCCAGAATAGAAACAGCCATTGCGAATGGCCTTGGCCGTTTCCTCAGGCAAATTCCAATAGCCTTTCATAATCTGACTGCCGGCCATGATAATCTCACCCACCTGACCCGGCGGGCAATCGAGGTCATTTTCATCCACTACGCGGACCTTTGATGCCCGCATGGGCTTGCCGCAGGATTTCATTTTTGCACTGCCGTCATGATCCTCGAACGCCAGATAGGTGACCGCGCCGGAGGTTTCCGTCAGACCATACAACTGTGCAAAACCGCAGTCGAACATCTCCAAAGCCCGCTTTAGGACATTTTGCGTAATGGGAGAGGCGCCATACAACACGCTGCGAACGGAAGAGACATCCGTCTCTGCCGCACCGGGCGTTTGCAGTAAAAACTGGATCACCGCCGGCACGAAAAACACCTGGGTAATCCTATATGTCTCAATCGCCTTCAGGACGACGGGCGGGTCCACTTCCGGCAATAGGATGTTGGTGGCGCCAACATAGAGGCCGACAAAGCCCCAAACACAGCCCCCCACATGATACAAAGGCATGGCGACAAGGGAGACATCGTCCACCTCCCAGCCGCCCCAATCGGCCAGCGCGTGGGGCACAAAGGATATGAAGTTGTCGTGGGTCATCTCAACACCCTTAGGACTGCCCGTTGTGCCCGACGAATAGGGCTGCAACGCAGTCTCCACCGCAGACCCTTCACGTTTTGGGTCCGTGCTGTCGTGATCATCACGCCAGTCCGCATGACTGCGCCAACTATCGTGGCCACCATGCAGGGCGATAATCTGTGCAACGCTGTTCAGGTCATCCTCAACACCCGCTACCAAGTCATAATATTCATCGGCGACGAACAGCATTCTGGCCCCGGCATCGTTCAGCACAAAGGCGACCTCGGGTGCGGCTAGGCGATAATTTATCGGCACCAACACAGCACCGGCCTTGGTGGCGCCGTAATAAATCTCAAAAAACAGATCGATGTTTTTTGCCAGGATGGCAATCCGTTCACCGGGCTTTACGCCCGCTTTGATCAGGCCGTTGGCAATTTGGCTGGAACGCTGATCCAGTTGTCCATAGGTGGTTTCCCGCCCCTCGAAGATGAGGGCTGCTTTGTCACCGCGAACCGATGCGTGATGGCGGATCGGGTCCGCCATGAAGGTGTAGTTTTCTGAATTGTACATACTAGTTTACTTGCCTGTCATAGCCTTCCCAATAGGGCCGGCGTAGTTCACGTTTTAGAATTTTGCCTGATGGATTGCGGGGCAGCTCATCCACAAAATCCACCGAACGGGGAATTTTGTAGCCGGCAATCCGGGTCCTCGCGAACGTTATAACCTCCTCCGCCGTCAGGGTTTCACCTGGGCTAACCACAACGACCGCCTTGACGGTTTCGCCCCATTTTTCGTCCGGCACGCCGATGACGCCCACATCGGCGATCTTTGGATGTCCCTGTAGCGCACTTTCCACTTCCGCCGGATAGACGTTTTCTGCGCCCGAGATGATCATGTCCTTAACCCGGTCGTAAATATACAGATAACCCTCGTCGTCGAAATAACCCGCATCGCCCGAATACAACCAGCCATCCCGAATGGCATGGGCGGTTTCTTCCGCTAGGTTCCAATAGCCCTTGGTGATGGTCTTACCCTTGATAATGATCTCACCCACGGCCTCCGGTGCGCAATCATTTCCGTCTTCGTCCACCACGCGGATTTCAGCCCCCTTCATAACCTTGCCCACGGATTTCATTTTGCGGCTGCCGTCGTGATCCTCGGGCGGCAGGTAGGTTACGCCGCCGACGGTTTCGGTCAGGCCATAAAGCTGGCCAAAACCGCAATTGAACATGGCCACAGCTTCCTCCAACACAGGCAGGGGAATGGGTGATGCGCCGTACATGATCATCTTGACGGAGGAGACATCCGTGTCCGCAGCACCGGGCGTCTGCAGGCAAAACAAAATCACCGCAGGCACCAACAACGCCTGGGTCACCTTGTATTTTTCGATTGTTTTCAGAATGGCCGCTGGATCAACTTCCGGCATCAGGACATTGGTGCCGCCCACATAAAGTGCTGTGTAGGACCACACACTGCCCGCGGCATGAAACAACGGATTGGTTACCAGACAGACATCGCTGCTATCCCAGGCCCCCCATTCATCCATGGCATTGGGCAGGTATTGAATGAAGTTATCGTGGCTGACTTCCACGCCCTTGGGATGGCCCGTGGTGCCGGATGAATAAACCTGAATGACGGTGTCGTGTTCCGAAACCTCCATTCTAGGGTCATCCACGCTCTGGGCTTCTCGCCAAGACGCATAATCGGTCCAGTTACCGTGGCGGCCATGCAGGGTGAATATCTGTTTGACGCCCGCAAGCTCATCACGAATATCATCGATCAAATCGTAGTAGTCTTCGCCCACAAATAGCAACGGTGCCTGGGCATCGTTGAGGACATAGGACACTTCCGGCGGGGCAAGACGAAAATTAACAGGGGTCAGCACCGCACCGACTTTAGAGGCACCGTACAACAGCTCGTAAAACAGATCGATGTTCTTGGCCAGCAGGGCGATGCGCTGGCCATGTTTGA
>JAPKBD010000272.1 GCA_028824965.1 Alphaproteobacteria bacterium
TAAGCGTCCGTCATCGATGGCGATATCACCGTTGGATTTTTCCGCACCGGAACCATCTACGATTGCGCCGCCCCGTATGACCAGGTCATGCATGTTGTCGTTCCCATTTTTTTCTTGAATTCTAAGGGTGGCACAAATCTAAAGATGACTTAGGTACTGCGCCACGTAATCGGACTTAACTTCGTCTTTGTAAGCCGCCATCAATTTTGCCGTGATCGGCCCTGGTATCGCGCCATCACCGATGGGTGCACCGTTAAAGCTACGCATGGGGCACAAGCATAGCGACGTTGAGGTAATGAACGCCTCGTCCGCCGTTGCGGCATCGAAGGGAGACAGATCATCCTCCACAACTTCCAATCCCAGATCCCGGCATAGATCCATACTGACCGCGCGGCTGACACCGGCCAAAACATATTGCGCCTTTGGCGTGCGCACCTTGCCGTCATGGATCAAGAATATGTTGCTGCCGCTACCCTCTGTCAGAAAGCCGCGGGTATCCAACAATAAAGGCCAGGCATCGGGTGCAGATTTCTGCGTTTCTAATCCAGCGACAATCAGGTTCAGATAATTGTGCGTTTTGGCGGCAGGGTTGAGGGCTTCAGGCGGCGTGCGCCGGGTCGCGGGCACAACAATATCAATGCCATCGCGAAACAGCGGTGCCCGTTTGGCCAGTGGCAGGGGCACGCAGGTGACGATCACGGTTGGTCCTGCATCACCGCCCGGACCATCGGGATAGTTCGGCCCCCGCGTGACACGCAGATAAACCCAGTAATCCTCGTTCGGTCCCAACAAGTGTAGATTGCGTTCGATCACCTCTTCCGAGATGGCGCAAAATTCCGCCACATCCAAACCGGGATCGATCTGCACATATCGCAGGGATCGGAACAGCCGCTCCACATGTTCTTCCAGGCGATAGATTTTGCCGGCAAATGTCCGCGCCGTATCGAACACCGCATCGCCGTAGATAAAGCCCCGGTCGGAAATGGAAATGGTGGCACGGGATTCCGGCACATAGTCGCCGTTGATATAGACCACGCGCTCATTCAACAAAGTATCGTTCATTCCGCTGCCCCTACCGCTTCTGGCTTCTTTTTCGGCTTGGAGGAAAAGGCCTCCAACCCGCCCTTGAACTCCGTCTGGCCAAAGATTTCCGGCAGCAGCTCTTTCAACCAATCCCGGTCCATGTCTATGCCATTGGCTTTCAGGTAGATTTCCCCCTCGTCCAAGACCATGTCCCAATCATCCTGCATGCGATAGCGTTTGGAGATATCGTCGTGGGGCTGTTGGCCCAGGGCCTGGACCAACAAGTCAGTCCAGTTCATCACCTGGAATTTGCCGCCTGCTTCCAAGCCCGACAACTGACCATGACAGCCATGATAGAGAGAGACCAGAATATCCACATCGTCCGCCTCAGCCCGCGCCAAAGTCGCTTTGCGGGCCACGGCTTTCAGGCCGGGTGAGCGGTCCGCACCGGACCCACCGCAGGTATAACCCGGCTCGGATGCCGTACCGATCAGGGTTAAGCCCGGCACCGATGACAACATCTTCGCCACGTTCTCCCCGACCTTTTCCATACCGTCGTGGGTGTGGAGCAGGACACGTTTGTTAATAGGCTGCACGAACTTCTGAGCCAGCCCTTCGGCGCGGGCGACGAGGTAGTTGGTCACATGATCGAAATCAAAACTGGCTTTGCGGAACCCCGATATAGTCTCACCCAAGTGCAGCACGCAGGATGGGCACCAGCTCAATACCTCCTTGGGCTTGAAGCCTGCGAAACGATCAATGGTGCCGTTTACGACACGATCACCGGCGGCCTGATCGCCTTCCCACTTTGATTGAATAATGCCGCAACAGGCACCGGGCCCGCCGACCACTTCATAGTCCACTTCCAAGGCATCCAGGATTGCCATAGCGTTGAACAGCAAATGGGGCGTCCGGATTGGATTACAGCCCGTATAGAAAACTACATCCACTTCGTGGGCGCGGGGATTGCGCAACAGCTTATCAAACTCCGGCGGGGCCAGTTGCATGGCCGCCATGATCCGGATGGAGCGGGACATTTTGCGGAACAATTGCGGCGTGGCACTGCCCTGTTCCGCCTCCACCGTATTGGCCAGCATCAACATGCGCCGTGGGTTCACGCCTTCTGGGCAGGCCGGGATACAAAGGCCGCAGCCGTTGCATTGATTGCTCCACGATTGCGCCGCACCACTCAGGGGCGTGCCGTCGCGCAATAGACCCAAAATGCCGCCCGGGCCGCCAATAACGCCAGCCTCATCACCGGCTTTAACATCCGTAAAGGGCGTGACCGGGCAAACTTCAACGCATTTGCCGCACGCGGTACAATCCGCAATCAGGGCTGCACGCTCCTGATCCAGATAGTCGTTCAACGATTTTTTTGCTAATGCCATGTCAGCAGTGTTTCCCGGCGCGTTGATTAGGTCAAGTCCGCTTCGATTTACCTTTCGGCTTCGCAGCATCGGCGCGCAGCGCAGCCTCCGACGCCGCCCCGGCCCAGATCAGTAACTCATCCTCATTATCCAGCACATCGACCGGCACCGTCCAATAGCTGCCCAAGGTCGCCCGCTTGCCCTTCCGCTCATAACTAAAAGGCGCCATCCCCTCGGCCTCATAGTCCGGGCGGTTTATATCATCGACCTTAAAATGCAGCTCATCACGCAGGATCAAGGCAAACATCAAGCCACGATAAAAGACCCCCAAACCACCAAACATCCGCCGCGAGGTGATATGCCCCAAGGGTGCCACAAGGTCCTCAATATAAGCGCGATACTCCGCTGAAACGGCCATTAATGTGCTCTGACATGCAACTCTACACCTTCATGCTGTCGCAACGATGCCATGACCTTGGAAATATTCGCTAGACTAGGGTTTCCCTTCGCACTTAACATCCGCATCAAGCTTTCCGGTTTCTTGTCGGTCAGACTTGCAAGTTCCTGAAAGCCAAGAGTCGCATTCACATAATCTCGTAGAAGCGTTTTGGCGACATCAACTTCGTTGTTAAGTAAGCATTCCGCCGCCTCCGTCAGTAGGCCGACCCGAAATTCAGGGTCATGTTGCGCCCTTTCCTTCACAGTTTCCTGAAACTTACGTGTTAGAGCCATGACGCCTAACCCTTCCGCTTTCTGGCCTTATAGCTTTTCCAGCGTGCCTTTGCGTTTTCAATATCGCGACCTTGTCTCTGCTTTGTTCCGCCGCCCAAAATAATTACGAGCGTCTCACCGTCTTTACCAAAATAAATTCTGTATCCGGTGCCGAATGTCAGCCTGTATTCACTGACCCCTTGCCCAACTGACTTCACATTTGAGAAGTTGCCGTTTTCCATTCGTGCGACGGCCGTGCGAACTTTCAACGCAGCCTGAACATTCAGGGATCCGAACCATTTGGAAAACGGATAGGCGCCGCCATCGTCCTCAAATTCTACAATCGCATTCATTACTTATGCTAACATTTACGTTAGTTTACAAGACGCGCCAGAATTCCCCTACTTATACAGCGGCACCTGGTCCTTGGGCTTGCCTATGTGTTCGTAGAGATCGGGGCGGCGTTGATCCATCAGGGGGTAGCGGCGTTTAACCTCATCGGAGAAGCTCAGATCGATCTCGGTCGTGATGATACCTTCGTCATCGGAGGCGGTCGCGACAATGGTGCCCCACGGATCGACCACCATGGAGCGGCCCACATAACCGATGCCCGATGATGGGTCGACACCGTATTGGCCGGAGGCAACGACCCAGCATTGGTTTTCTGTGGCGCGGGCGCGTAAGAAGAATTCCCAATGATCAAACCGCGGGCTGAGAAAGGCGGAAGCACAGACGATAATTTCAGAGCCCTTTAAGGCCAGTTCGCGATAGACCTCTGGGAACCGCAGGTCGGAACAGACGGAGAGGCCGATTTTCCCATGGCTCGTATCAAACACCGGCAGCTCGTTACCCGCCTTGACGTGATCGGATTCCCTGATCCCCGCCTTGATGTCGGGTCGGTCGGGGGCATCAAACAAATGGGTCTTCCAATACTTGCCCATGATCTCCCCCTCGGGATTAATAAAGGGGGATGAGTTATAATGCTGGTTGCCGTCCTTTTCGTACATGGAGCCGACAATATACATACCGTATTTTTTGGCCTTTTCCGCCAACAGATCGGTGGTCGGTCCGGGAATGGTTTCGGCGATATCAAGATAGGCGTCATCGGTGGAAAATCCGGCACCTGTCCAGATTTCAGGCAGCACCACCAATTCCGAACCGCGCTGCCCGGCGACTTCCAAAAAGCCCATCATTTTTTCGATAACGGCATCCTTTTCACCATCAACAGCCGTAATCTGGATGGCGGAAACTGTCATCGGTCTTGCATCGGTCATTGCATAAATCCTTAGTGTTTTGAAAATTCAATTTCGTAGCGATTAATGATGGGACGGATATCCCAACGTGCCGCAAAATTAGCGATTATTGATCTGCACAGGCAGCGATCTGATCCCCCGTATGAAGTTGGAATAGAGGCGCACAGGCGGCCCCATGACTTCAATTTCAAGATCACGGGCCAATATTTCCTGCCACAGAATTTCCAACTGCAGCTCCGCCAAACGATCACCAACACAACGGTGGATTCCGGCACCAAAGGACAGATGACGGCGGACCTTTGGGCGATCAATAATAAACTGATCCGCGTTCTCAATCGCTTTTTCATCCCTGTTGCCCGAAACATACCACATCACCACCTTGTCGCCCTTGGCGATGGCCTGGCCGGCGATTTCTGTATCCTGCATGGCTGTGCGGCGCATATGGATGACCGGGGTCTGATAGCGAATAACTTCATGCACCAATGGTTTGACCAGGCTGTGGTCAGCCCGCAGTTTTTCCAATTCGCCTGGGTTTTCCTGAAATGCCAACAAGGCCCCGCTCATGGAATTGCGCGTGGTGTCATTGCCGCCCACGATCAACAAGGCGATATTACCGATGAATTCACGGGGCGACATGTTCGCCGTCGCCTCAGAATGGGCCATCATGGAGATCAGATCGAAGGTCGGCTCCGCCGCCTCCCGCTCTTTCCACAAGGCACCGAAATATTCCGCCATCTCGTAAAGGTGGCGCATGCGTTCTTCCTGGCTTTTAACCACGGCATCGTCAGAGCCTATATCGGCGATGGCCACATCGGACCAGAAACTCAACTTGCGCCGATCCTCGAACGGGAAATCAAATAGCGTCGCCAACATCTGGGCGGTTAATTCGGTGGAAACCAGATCAACCCAATCAAACGTTTCGCCGTGCGGCAGGCTATCCAGGGTCGCTGCCGTGCGCTGACGGATCAGCTCTTCCATATTCTTCAGGTTGGTGGGGGCGACAATGGGCGCGACAGTTTTGCGTTGTGCCGTATGCTTGGGCTGATCCATACGGATAAAATTCGGCAGCTCCTCCCCCTGGGGTTGATCATCAACGCGAATGCCCCCCATAGAGGAGGCAGAGGAAAATGTACCGTGGTCCAGTTCCACCCGCATCATGTCGTCATAACAGCTGAGTGACCAATAAGGCCCATAGGGGCTGTCCATACAGCGATGGACTGGTGCCTCCCGCCGTAAACGCGCAAAGACATCCTGCCAGGTGTCACTTTGATAAAGAGCGGGATCCGAGACATCAATCTGATCCAAAGGGTGGCTTTTTAGCCCACCAGGCTGATACTCCATTGTCATGCATCACCTATCCTGCACCAAATTTCTAATTGAAATAAGGCTAGCACACGAACTGCTCTAAACAAATTGCCGCATGGCGACCACAGACCCATCAGCCATCAGGGATACCCACAACGAGAAAATAGCCTCTTGCAAATTAACCGTTACCAATTTAACAAGGGGCTGACCCATATAACTATGATTGATTTTCTTTAACCCACTGTTTTATCGT
>JAPKBD010000273.1 GCA_028824965.1 Alphaproteobacteria bacterium
TCTGAATTTCACTATCGAAATGGCCGATGTTGCAGACAATGGCCCGGTCCTTCATCTCGCGCATGTGATCGATGGTGATGACGTCTTTGTTGCCGGTGCAGGTCACGAAGATATCGCCCAGCGGGGCTGCTTCTTCCATGGTGACAACCTGGTAGCCTTCCATGGCCGCCTGCAGGGCGCAAATGGGATCGATTTCCGTAACCATCACCCGGGCACCCTGGCTGCGCAGGGACGCAGCGGAACCTTTGCCCACATCGCCAAAGCCGCAGATAACGCCAACCTTGCCGGCCATCATTACGTCGGTGGCCCGCTTGATGCCGTCCACCAGGCTTTCCCGGCAGCCATATAGATTATCGAACTTTGATTTGGTCACTGAATCGTTGACGTTGATGGCGGGCACGACCAACAGGCCGTCACGTTCCATCTCGTACAGACGGTGGACGCCGGTGGTTGTCTCTTCGGACAGGCCGCGCACGTCCTTCATCAGCTCTGGGTATTTTTCATGCATCAGGCCGGTCAGATCGCCGCCGTCATCCAGGATCATGTTCGGACGCCAGCCGTCAGGGCCGTTGATGGTCTGTTCGATGCACCACCAAAATTCTTCATCCGATTCACCTTTCCACGCGAATGTGGGAATGCCCGCTTCCGCCATGGCAGCTGCCGCCTGGTCTTGGGTGGAAAAGATGTTGCAGGATGACCAGCGGATCTCTGCGCCCAGGGCGATCAATGTTTCCATCAAAACAGCCGTCTGGATCGTCATGTGCAGGCAACCGGCGATACGTGCGCCTGTCAAAGGCTTGGATGCGCCGAATTCATCGCGCAGCGCCATCAGGCCCGGCATTTCGGTTTCGGCAATGGTGGTTTCCTTGCGGCCCCAATCGGCCAGGGACATATCGGCAACCTTGTAGTCGGTAAACGTGCTCATGGGTGGTCTCCCAAAGTTTGGATCAAAGAAATGGCTTGTCATTTTGTCATGGGGGCATCTGTTGTGCGCCGGCGCGTGTCGCGGCACCGGACCGCAGCCCAAATGACGGTTGAAATTTATCGTCGTTAAAATCTGCGGGCTGTTTAACAAGCAGGCCGCCAGGATGCAAGCATAAAAAAATCTTTATATGTTTAAGCGTTCATTTAATCTTAACTTTTCGGGCCAGCATGAACGCCAGGCCGCACAGAGCCAGGGATGCCATCCACCAGGTTTGCCAGATACCGAAACTAAGATTGGCAACCATCAGGGCGGACGCCAGCAATCCCGTACCTGCCGCCCGCGCCATCTGTTGATCCAGCGCACCGATCCGCAGCCATAGGCCGGCCAATAATCCGGCGAAAATCACCGCGCCGACGGCTCCCAACTCCAGCCAGATTTGCAGGCTGGCGTTATGGGTATGCACGCTCATCACATTGCCGCCGCCGGGCAGCTTGGTATCGCCACCGGGAATACGACGGGCGGCATCCAGGCCCCAGCCAATGACGGGTGCCTCTGCGATCCGCTGGGCGGCAAAGTTCCAGATATGCAGGCGATGCAGGGCTGAATAATGCTCTGCATCAAAAGACGCCGCCCAACGTTCCGGTGCCAGAACAGTGGTCGGCAACACAGGTGCCACAAGAATGCCAGCAACGACCAAGCCTGCCAGCAGTTTTTGCAGCCACCTACCCGTAACACCCGCCAACAACGCTATAATGACCGACACCAAAGCTGCCGCTTGGTTGGAGTTGGAGACACCGACCATGATGATGGCGATTGCGGCTGCGATTACGGCGACCGCGCCAACCCGGTTACCTGGCCCCCCCTGCGAAAGCACGTAAGCCGTCGGCCAGGCAGACAGCAGCAACAGGATCTCCGCCCTGTTTAAGACCGTTGCATGAAAATCCTTACCTCGTCCGCGCCATTCCATATACCACTGGTGCCCTGCAGCCCCAGACAGGCTTTCGACCGCTAATATAGTGGCAGCTACAATGAAAGCAGCTGTTAGGCCACGGCCCAGGATAGCACCATCCTCGGGGCGTAAATCCTGAAGACCATCGAGAATAACCAGGGCGCAGAGCAGAACCCCGGCGATTTTGGCAAATGTCGTAAGTGCCGCCGTGCCGTCCAGGGCCCATAGGGCCGATATCAAAGCCCAGGCAGCAATCGCAATGGCGGCGTAGAATAAAGGCCCCTGGAAGGGCCGTGCCAATTCGCCATTGCGCCAGCGTCTGGCCAACAGCCAAAGGGCGACCACGAACAACAGGGGCACCAATGCCTTGGCCGCGATGACGCCGATCGGTGCAAACAGGCACACCAGCACGAACAGCGGACGGGCCTGAATTGGCACATGTACCGATCCGGGGGCGGGGGGCATTAGCTTTTCGCCCTGCCGGCCATAACCGCATCATAAGTGGTTAGTGTATTTTCAACGAAGGCTTCAACAGTGAATTCATCCAGGGCCAGTTGCCGGGCCGCCTGGCCCATATTCGCGCACAAACCATTGTCGTCCAGTAACTTTTCGATCGCCGCAGCCGTCGCGGGACCGTCCCGCACGGGCACCAAATAGCCGCTTTCCCCATCACGCACCACTTCGCGGCAACCGGGCACATCCGCCGTTACTATCGGAAGGCCGCAGGCTGCAGCCTCGATCAGGCCACGGGGCAGCCCCTCGCGATAGCTGGGCATGCAGATGATGTGGGCCTGGCGCAAAACATCGGGCATATCAGAATGAAAGCCCCACCATTCCACGATGCCTTCTTGTTCCCAGGCGCGGATGGTGGCCTCCGCCACATCTGTCGGGTTGGCGGGGTCGCGCCGGCCAACCAGAACAAAGCGGGCCTTGGCACCGGCCGCCTTCAGGCTGCGGGCGGCGTGGACGAATTCATGCACGCCTTTATCACCCAGAATGCGGGCGGGGAACATGACGACGGGTGTGGTGTCGGCTGATCCTGCGGCGGGCCCCGTAATTGGTTCGGCCGGTGCAAAGACTGTCATATCCACGCCACAGCCTTTGATCATCACAGTTGTATCTTTGGCGACCAGGCGATGATCCAGGAACATCTTCAGATCATCGGGGTTTTGAAATATCACCCTGGCGTTCGGATGCCCCAGGGCAAAACGGTATAGGGGCATGATCATGGCCCGAATGGTCCGGGCCAGCCAATCTTCGCGAATGAACAAAAACCCCAACCCGGTGATCGCATGCACCACCCCAGGCACGCCCATCAGGCGGGAGGCCAAACCGCCGAATATAACCGGCTTCATCGCCACGTGGTGTACCAAATCCGGTTTGATAGCGCGGATCAAACTGCAACAGCGGATAGCTAGGCGGATTTCCCCCCACAGACTGCGCCCGCCCCGTTTGAGGGGCAGATCATAATAGTCAAAACCACAGCTGCGGATGACGGCGACCGGGCCATCGTCAAAGGGGGCTGCCACAGATACGTCATAGCCTGCGGCCTGGGCTGCCAGGGCCACGGGCATGCGATGGGTGGTAAAGAACAGCGCCTCGTTCATCAGGAATAACAGACGCGGGCGTTTTTCGGCTGCACTCATGATTTCTGACTGTCCAACCAGGACTGAAACATCAGAATATCCCACAGCTGATGCTGCCAATTACGGCGGCCTGAAAGATGTTCGTCCCAGGTGCGCCGAATAGGCGTCGGGTCAAAATAGCCATCGTTGGCCAAACGTTCCGGCGACAACAGACCCTCTGCCCAATCACGCAAGGGGCCGCGCAGCCAATCATGGATAGGTACGGCAAAGCCCATCTTGGGCCGCTCGATCAAGTCTTTGGGTACATGGCGATAGAGCACCTGGCGCAACAGTTTCTTTGATTGGCCGCCATCACGTTTCGACCCCAGCTTCATAGACAAAGGTAATGACCAGGCGAATTCGACGACCCGGTGGTCCAGCAACGGCACCCGCGCCTCCAGACTGACGGCCATGGAGGCACGATCAACTTTGGTCAGAATATCGTCCGGCATATAGGTCATGGCGTCCAGGTACATCATGGCATGGGCGGCATCTTTCAGGTTGGCACCCGATGTGGCCGGCAAATGGGGCAAATCACCGTCGCGGTTCAGCACCATTGTTTCTGCGTTGGCCCAATGAGAGGTCAAACCATCGTACATTTCTGATGCATCGCGGGCGTGCAGGACCCTGGCCAGTTTGTGCAACTTATCGCCCGGATTGCGTTGTCCCAGGATCTTCGCAAAACGGTCCCACTGGTGCGGCGGCAGCGCGGTCAGCATGGCGGCGATGGTCGCCTTTACCGGCCCCGGCAGCCACCCGGTCTTGGAGACCAGACGCTCCACCCAAAGATAGCGGTTGTAACCGGCAAACATCTCATCCCCACCATCACCGGACAGGGCGACCGTGACATGTTCACGGGCCATCTTGGACACCAAGTATGTTGGGATTTGGGAGGAGTCGCCGAAAGGTTCGTCGTACATGCCACCTAAGCTTGGCACCACGTCCAGGGCGTCCGCCTCGGTCAGATACAGCTCATGATGTTCCGTCCCCAGGTGCTGGGCGACGGCGCGGGCATCCACCGCCTCATCATAGCCGGCGTCACTAAAGCCGATGGAGAATGTCTTGACGGGTCGATCGGATTGGCTTTGCATCAGGGCGGCTACGGTAGAGCTGTCTACGCCGCCCGATAAAAACACACCCAACGGCACATCCGCCACCATGCGGCAGCGGACCGCCTCGGCCAACAGTTTCTCCAACTCATCCGCCGCATTCTGCTCACTGCCCCGAAAGGTCGCTGCCTGGCCGCCTTCTGCGACGTCACGCAGGGACCAATAGCGCCTGACCTCCGCCTCGCCATCCGGGCCACAGCGCAGGATGGCGCCAGCATCCAATTTCCGGATACCGGCATAAATGGTTTTTGGCGCGGGCACACAATTGCGTTTCAGGTAAAGCGCCAACGCATCCCGGTCGACCTCGCCTTCAAATGCCGGATGGGCCCGAATGGCCTGCATTTCAGAGGCGAATATCAGATGACGGCCAAATTGCGCGTAATACAGGGGCTTGATCCCCATCCGGTCGCGGACCAGGGAAAGGGTGCGGTCCCGCCGGTCCCACAGGGCGATAGCAAACATGCCGACAAAGCGACCGACTGCCGCCACCAGGCCCCATTCCACAATGGCTGCCAATATCACTTCGCTATCGGAATGACCGTTGAATTCGTGGCCTTTGGATACCAGTTCCTGACGCAGTTCCGGGAAATTATAGACCTCCCCATTATAAACCATGACATAGCGGCCATCGTGGGACGTCATGGGCTGGGCGCCCAGCTCCGACAAATCGATGATTGCCAGGCGGCGAAAACCCAGGGCGATGCCCGCCTTGGCATCGATCCAATGACCAGAAGAATCCGGGCCCCGATGACGCAGGGTATCGGCCATGGCGACCAGCTGACGTTGCAACGTTTCCGCCGGCGTGGCCGGTTCAAACTCCAACGATCCCGTCAGACCGCACATTTATTCGCCACCCGATAGATCAATGCAGCCGAAATCGACACCCGAACTGACATTGCGATAATGCCGGGTCAGGGCATGAATACGGCGCTTTTGTTCATCGCTTAATTCAGCCGCACCACGCCCCGCGATGCCTTTGTTCAGGCGGCTGCCCTCTCCCCGAGCCCTAGCCAGGGCGCGCTCAATCACCGCGTCATCTCGTGACAGGCCATGAAAATCCAGGACCTGTCCGACCACATCGACACCATCCGTGATCAAATCCTCATAGCGCAGCCATAGGCACTCCACCTCCCCCTTGGCGTCTGCCTGTTGCCAATCGCCGACAAAACGTATGTACCAAGGCATGGCCAGGTCGATCACCATATCCAGACGCTCTGACCGGCTGCGCTCCATAAAATTGTCGGGTACGTTCAAGA
>JAPKBD010000274.1 GCA_028824965.1 Alphaproteobacteria bacterium
GGCCGAATTGGCAACCCTGGCCCGTGATGCCGGCCGCGACCCGTATCCCATCACCACGTTTGGCACCCCACGGGACCCAGGCGCGATTGAGGCGCTTGCGAAGGCCGGGGTCACGCGCTGCATATTCGGGCTTAAGGCCGCGGGCGCGGCGGATGTTTTGCCCCGCCTGGATAAAATCGCCCATTTTGCCGAAACCATGCGCGATCGGCTTTCATAAGAACCCAGCCATTGCCTTATGGGGCGGCTTTGCCTAAACATCCTCGCAACCGTTGTCACCTAATCTGTTTGAAATTTGAGGCCCAATCATGCGTATGACGCAATTCTTTCTACCTGTGTTGAAAGACACCCCGGCTGAGGCGCAAATCGTCTCTCATCGCCTGATGTTGCGGGCGGGCATGATCCGGCAATCATCGGCGGGGATCTATTCCTGGTTGCCCCTGGGTTTTCGCGTCCTGAAAAAGATCGAACAGATCGTGCGTGAGGAACAGGATGCCGCCGGTGCCCAGGAATTGCTGATGCCCACAATTCAGCCGGCGGATCTATGGCGGGAAAGTGGCCGCTATGACGATTATGGTCAGGAAATGCTGCGCATCACCGACCGGCATGAGCGGGATATGCTGTTCGGCCCCACGAATGAAGAAATGATCACCGAAATCTTTCGCGGTTCCGTCCGCAGCTATCGCCAGCTGCCCTTGAACCTTTATCATATTCAGTGGAAGTTCCGGGACGAAGTCCGGCCCCGGTTTGGCATTATGCGGGGACGGGAGTTCCTGATGAAGGACAACTATTCCTTTGATCTGGATAAGGCGGCATCCCGCCATTCCTATAATAAGATGTTCGTGGCCTATCTGCGTACCTTTGAACGCCTGGGCGTTAAGGCCATTCCCATGCGCGCCGACACAGGTCCCATTGGCGGCGATATGAGCCATGAGTTCGTCATCCTGGCAGATACCGGGGAAAGCGAAGTTTACTGCCATGCGGACTATTTGGATTTTGAGGCACCCGATGCCTCAATCAGTTACGATCACGATCTTACCCCCATCATCGATCATTGGACCAAATGCTATGCCGCAACAGATGAAATGCATGATGCCGCTCGGTTTGAGGCAGAGGTGCCCGAAGATCGCCGGATCGCCACCCGAGGCATAGAAGTGGGCCATATCTTTAACTTCGGCACCAAATATTCCAAGGCCATGGGGGCCAATGTGATGGGCGCGGATGGCGTGGAGGTGCCTGTTGAAATGGGCTCTTACGGTATTGGCGTCTCTCGCATGGTCGGCGCGATTATTGAGGCGAGCCATGATGACGATGGCATTATCTGGCCCAGCTCTGTCGCACCGTTTCAGGTTGGTGTGATTAACCTCAAAGCCGGCGATGCGGATTGTGACAAAGCGGTGGACGATATCTATGACAAGTTGGGGGCCGCCGGTGTTGAAGTCCTGTTGGACGACACAGATGGTCGGGCAGGGGGTAAATTTGCAACCATGGATCTGATCGGTCTGCCCTGGCAGTTGATCGTCGGGCCCCGTGGTCTGAAATCCGGTGTGGTTGAGCTAAAGGAACGCCGCACTGGGGAACGGCAAGAACTATCTATTGAAGCGGCGATCAACGCTCTGACGGTAGGCTAGGCCAGCCCGATGTTTGGATCTTTGGAGTGGTCCATTGCCGCGCGCTATCTTCGGGCCCGCCGCCAGGAAGGCTTTATCTCCATCATCGCCTGGTTCTCCCTTGTCGGCATTGCCCTGGGCGTTGCCACGCTGATCATTGTGATGAGCGTGATGAATGGCTTTCGCACAGAATTGCTGGATCGTGTTTTGGGCCTGAACGGACATATGGTGGCCCGCGGTCTTGAAGGTCCACTGACCGACTTTGATCCCTTGGCCAAGGCGCTGGGGTCTATTGAGGGCGTAAAGATTGCCGCCCCGTTGATTGAGGGGCAGGTGATGGCCACGGCCAACAAACAGGCCTCCGGCGCATTGGTGCGGGGGATGTGGCCCGATGATCTGCGCGCCCGCGATATTATCGCCGATAATCTGTATTCAGGCTCTTTGGCGGACTTCAAGGGCAAGCACAATGTGGTCGTGGGCCAACGCCTGGCGCGAAAACTTCGGCTGCGGGTGGGCGATACGATCACGCTGGTCTCTCCCCAGGGAACGGTGACCGCATTTGGTACAGTTCCGCGCATGAAAGCCTATCGCATTGCCGCGACGTTCATGGTGGGAATGTATGAATACGATTCATCCTTCATCTATATGCCATTGCCCGCCGCGCAAATATTCTTTCGCCTGAAGGGTGCTGTGAATGGCGTGGAGATGTTTCTTCATAATCCCGATGATGTCCACCGTCTGCGCCCGGCCATTCAGCAGGTGCCCGGCGTTGCACGATTGGTGGATTGGCAACAGGTTAACAGCCATTTTTTCCAGGCCCTGCAGGTGGAACGCAATGTGATGTTCCTGATCCTGACCCTGATAATCCTGATCGCCGCGTTCAATATCGTCTCATCCCTGATCATGTTGGTGAATGACAAAAGTAAAGCTATTGCCATTCTGCGTACCATGGGGGCGAGCCGGGGCATGGTGATGCGGGTTTTTATGATTTGCGGCACCGCCATTGGGATATTTGGCACAATGGCAGGGTTTGCCCTTGGCATGGCGTTTTGCCTGAATATCGACGGCATTCGTCGCTGGCTGGAAAGTTTGACGGGCACAGAATTATGGTCGCCTGAAATCCGGTTTTTGAGCCAGATACCCGCTGAAGTGAATAATAGTGAAGTGATCTCGGTTGTTCTCATGGCGTTGGCGCTATCGTTCCTGGCAACGTTATATCCTGCCTGGCGGGCGGCCCGGATCGATCCGGTTGAGGCGCTGCGCTATGAGTGAGGCAGCAGTACTGGAAATTGCCGGCTTGGTTCGGACCTTCAGCCAGGGTGATCGGCAGCTACATGTTCTGTCCGGCCTGGATTTAAGCGTGAACCGGGGCGAGGCAATCGCGCTCATGGGGCCGTCTGGCTCCGGCAAATCGACGTTATTACATGCGGCCGGGCTGTTGGAACAGCCTGATGCGGGCGCAATTGTCATTGCTGGTCAGAATTGTGCCGAAATGAATGACCGCCAACGCACGGC
Organism: Alphaproteobacteria bacterium; assembly: GCA_028824965.1. Taxonomy (GTDB): domain Bacteria; phylum Pseudomonadota; class Alphaproteobacteria. The sequence continues at coordinate 3,123 of JAPKBD010000274.1, forward strand.
CATGCGCCGGGATTATTTAGGTTTCGTCTATCAATTCCATCATCTGTTGCCGGAATTCACCGCTCTTGAAAACGTCCTGATGCCCCTGCGCCTGGCCAATGTCCCTAAGGCAGAAGCGGAACAACGGGCCCGCGACATGCTCACGGAATTGGGCCTTGGGGATCGATTGGACCACGCGCCGGCGCAATTATCGGGAGGGGAGCAACAACGTGTTGCCATCGCCCGTGCGCTGGCCAATAAGCCGGTCCTGCTATTGGCGGATGAGCCGACGGGAAACCTGGATCAGGCGACGGCTGAAGTGGTGTTAGAGGAATTGCTATCCTTGGTGCGCCAACAAGGCCTGGCGGCGGTCATCGCGACCCATGATCCGCTTGTCGCCGACCGCCTGGACCGGACAGTACGCCTCCAGGACGGTCATTTGGTTGGTTGAGTTACGACCCTAGCTGTGCAATTCGATATAGAGTTGCACAAGCCCGCTTGCTGAAATCAGCCATAACAGGCCCCAGACAGCAATCCCGACCTTCGTGCGGGTACTGACCCGATCCTGCATGTTCAATCCCCCTCCGGTTCGTGTTGCGCTCCCACCCTATATGCACCCAATTGTCTGACGACGCTGTGACCCAGGTCACCAAATATTCATAATTAACGGCCGTTAACCCAAATTCCTAACGAGGTCTTAATGTCTCCCTGTCAGTCTGCTCATTGAGGGCGTTCGGTGGGAGAGTAACAAAATGCGCAAATGCGAAAGCTTTGTCGGCAGCATGGTCGTTTTGGGTTTTGTGACCCTTATTGCGGCAACGACAGCATCGACCGCTCTAGCCGGGCAAGTTTCCAAAGATGGCTTTGAAATGGCACGACCTGCAAAGGGCAGCATTGCCGTATCCGGTTCCAGGGCCCATCGTCTTTGGCCCAATGCCATTATCGACAGCGACACCCATCTGAACCTGATTTTAAGTAGCGATCTGGCCAGCAGCGACGATATCGCCGCGCAGTTATCAGCCATCGCGCCGTCGGCAGGACCGGAAGTCATTGACACCGATGGTGCCATCCTTGCCTTGAAACAATTGAGCCAGGATGCGGTCTCGATCCTAAATGATGCTCAATTAAGCCAAAGCATTCGGACAGCTAAATTTCACACCCTGATGCGCCGTGATTTTGATATACCCCTTATGGCCCGTTTCGCCCTGGGGCGTCACTGGAAGCGGGCGGATGCCCAGCAACGTACAGCTTATGTCGATGCTTTCTCGAAATTCCTGCTGCACAATTATGCTTCAAAAATCGCTGGCTCAAAATTGGCCCGCTTTGATGTCTTAAAGGCCAAACGGGCCGGCAAACGCGATGTCATGGTGCAAAGCCGGGTCGTACGCAAAAATGGCCAAATCCTCAAACTGGTGTGGCGCATGCGTCAGCGCGGCGGTCAGTTCCGGGTAATCGATGTGGTCGCCGAAGGTATCAGTCTGGCTCTGACCAAGCGTCAGGAGTTTGCCGCGATCCTCAAGGCCAATGGCGGTAAGGTCGCACCCTTGATTGTTCGATTGCGCCATATTTCGGCCTGAAACAAATAATATCTATAAAAATCCAATACCTATTCGACTAGATTTTGCGCTACACTCGACCTGAATATATGGCGGCAACTAGAGCAATTCCGATCTATGTGAATCGCTTCGCGATTCTAAGTGATTGGAAAAATTGCTCGATTCTTAAGATTCGGAGCATTTCCTAGTCGGAAATGCACTAATGTGTAGGTAAGGCGTAAAGTGTTCATGGGCCAGAGGATTTTTTTCGGCTGGTTCGTCGTCGGTGCGGCATTCACGATTCTGTTTCTGGGATTTGGCACAGCCTATTCCTTCGCATCCTTTTTTGGCGGGATGGAACAGGATTTCACCGCCTCCAGGGGCGATATCTCTCTGGTCTTTTCTATTGCCGGATTTCTGTATTTTTCACTTGGTGCCGTATCAGGCCCGCTTAGTGATCGCTTCGGTGCCCGCCCTATTGTGGCCCTGGGCATGGTCCTTATTTCCGTCGGTTTGCTGGCCGCCTCATTCGCTAACAGCCTGTGGCATGTTTACTTAAGCTATGGCGCTGCGGTCGGCATCGGCATCGGCTTTGCCTATGTCCCATCGGTCGGCGTGCTGCAACGCTGGTTTGTCCGCCGGCGCGGATTTGCCACCGGCTTGGCAGTCGCGGGCATTGGCGTTGGAACCCTGGTGGCCCCCCCGATCTCCAATTTCTTGGTTGAGATATTGGGGTGGCGACAGACATTTCAATTATTAGCCGGCGTCATTCTGGTCGTTGGTTTGGCCGCAGCTTGGCTATTGGTGGCAAACCCTGCTGCCCGCGGCCTTTATCCCGATGGCGATCCGGATCCTTGTGGGGTAGGGGCGTCGCAGTCGGGCATGTCCCTGCGTGATGCGCTGCGATCCAAACCATTTTGGCTGCTGTTTATATCCGCCGCAATCGTCTCCCTGGGCCTGTTCGTACCCTTTGTGCATCTGGCCAAATTCTCCCAGGATCACGGGCACGACCCAGCTCTTTCGATCCTGCTGATCTCTCTGATCGGTGTCGGCTCCATGTCGGGTCGCCTCGCCCTTGGCGGGCTGGCGGATCGATTTGGGCGGCACCTCTCAGTTATCATCATGTACCTCGGCATGGCCCTGGTTCAGGTCTGGTGGTACAGCTTCACCGACTATTGGGCCTTGGTCGTTTATGCCGTTCTGTTCGGTCTGTTCTATGGCG
>JAPKBD010000275.1 GCA_028824965.1 Alphaproteobacteria bacterium
CACGCCGTTGTCTTTTTGCCAGGCGCCGCGTTGATAATCCCAATAGCTGTAGGCGCTGACATCGGGGTGTCGGGTTCGGAAGGCTTCCGTTAGGCCCAGATTTAACAGCTGCCGCCAGCGCGCCCGGCTTTCCGGCAGGCACAGGGCGTCAGTGGCAAAGCCGACGGGATCGTGACAATCACGGTCTTCGGGAATGATGTTGTAATCGCCGCCCAGGACAAAGGCTTCCTCATAGGCCAACAGGCCGCGGGCATGACTGACCAGGCGGTCCATCCAGGCCAGCTTATAAGGATATTTCGGACTGTCCGTCGGGTTGCCGTTGGGCAGGTAGATGGAGGCGACGCGAACCGTATCTATCACAGCCTCAATATACCGGGCCTGTTCATCCTCATCATCACCGGGCAATCCTGTTTGCACATCTTCAATAGGGCGTTTGGACAGGATCGCCACGCCGTTATAGGTTTTTTGCCCATGCACGGCGGTATTATAGCCCAGGTCTTCGATTGCCTCGTAGGGGAAGGCCTCATCCGTGACCTTCAGCTCCTGCAAAAGGGCGACGTCGGGTTTGGCTGCCTCGAGCCATTCCAGCACACGGGGCAGGCGTGCCTTAATTGAATTTACGTTCCAGGTTGCGATTCTCATGGGAGGTATTGGGCCATGGACATCCAATATTGGCAAGGGCCATTGGCAAGCAGTGTGGGTGGTAACAGCAAGTCGTATGGGGCCTAAATTGCGAAAGACGTGCCGCAGCCACAGGCCGACGATGCGTTGGGGTTATCAATGCGAAAGGCGGCTGCCATCAGATCTTCAACATAATCGATACTGGACCCGCCCAAAAACTGCAATGATGTCTCGTCAATCAACACGACGGCGTTATCCCGCTTAATAATCAGATCGTCGTCATTGATCTGAGTGTCAAAGCGAAAGCCATAGCTGAAACCGGAACAGCCGCCGCCCTGGACTTCAATGCGCAGTTTCGCATCCGCGCCTTCCTGTTGCATCAGAAAGGCAATGCGTTTTGCCGCGCCTTCGGTCACTGTAACGTCAGCCGACACTATATCAGATTGTGCTAAATCAGTCATTCTTAAACCATATCCCCATTTGGTTAACTGAATGTAGGCGCAAAGGTAAAAATGTCAATCGGTTCCAAGTCATGCGAAATGGCGTTAGGTTGCCTCTATGAACCGATCAGACATCCGATCAACCAATCTGGCGGCCTATGCCTCCCACTCCGCACAGAGCCGGGGGCGGCTGTATGTTGAGCCTGAAAGTCTGACACGCTCGGCTTTTCAGAGGGACCGGGACCGGATTATTCATTCTTCCGCCTTTCGCCGATTGCAATATAAGACCCAAGTGTTTGTCTATCATGAAGGCGATCATTACCGCACCCGCCTAACCCACTCCCTGGAGGTGGCGCAAATTGCCCGATCGATCTGCCGCTCCCTCAATTTGAACGAGGATTTGGCGGAGGCGCTCGCCCTGGGACATGACCTGGGCCACACGCCGTTCGGCCATGCGGGAGAAGATGCGTTGGACGAATTAATGCAGCCCCACGGTGGTTTCGACCACAACGCCCAGGCCTTGCGCGTGATCACTTTGTTGGAACACCGCTATGCGGAATTCGCCGGCCTGAACCTGTCTTGGGAGACGTTGGAGGGTACGGTGAAGCATAACGGCCCAGTGTTAGATGATCCGTTGCCGCTGGCTACCGCGGAATATATCGCTGATCATGATTTGGAATTGGATACCTATGCCGGGCCGGAGGCGCAGGTCGCCGCCCTAGCGGATGATATCGCCTATGACAATCACGATATTGACGATGGACTGCGGGCGGGTCTGTTTTCCGCCGATGATCTGGCCCGGGTCCGCTTGGTTGGGCCTGTGTTGGAAGAATTGCAGGCCCGCTATCAGGATCTAAGTCGGGAGCAGTTGGTGCATGAAACTGTGCGTCGTCTGATCGGTGCTATGGTCGACGATGTTGTCGCGGAAAGCCGAACCCGCCTGGCGAAAAGTGGTGCTGGCACGGTAGAGGACATTCGCGGTCTGGGCCGCGCGGTCATTGCCTTTTCCCCGACCATGATCGCGGCGCAAAAGGAGTTGAAGGCGTTTCTGTTCGAACATATGTATCGCCATGCCAGGGTTCAACGGATGTCTGAAAAGGCGGGCCGGGTTGTCAGGGATTTATTCGGGTTGTATACGGCCCAACCAGCGCATTTGCCTCAAGTACGTGGGGGTTACAATCCCGATACGCCGCGGCGGGTTGCTGATTTTATCGCTGGTATGACCGACCGCTTTGCCTTGGAAGAACACCGCCGCCATTTCGATCCATCGAATTAAGATACGCCCAAAATAAGATGCTCAATTTAGGAATGATCCCAAACAGATGAACCCTTACGCCTATATTCGCGAACAAGTCATCGCCATCATAACAGGCCTTGCCGAAGACGGTGTTCTGCCCGCAGGCATGGATTTTTCCAATCTGGCGGTTGAGGCACCGCGCGATCCAGACCACGGCGATGTGGCCACCAATGCGGCCCTGGTGTTGACCAAGCAGGCAAAGATGAAGCCGCGCGATATCGCCACGCCCTTGGCCGAACGTCTAGGTGCGCTGCCGGATGTTACGGCGGCCGAAATTGCGGGGCCTGGATTTATCAATTTGCGTTTGTCGGAAGACTTCTGGCGTGCCCGCCTAATGGATGTCCTGGGGCAAGGCGTCAATTATGGCGATAGTCAGATGGCGGCGGGTGAGAAAATCATCGTCGAATATGTCTCCGCCAACCCCACGGGGCCGTTGCATATTGGCCATGTGCGCGGTGCCGTCTATGGCGATGCCTTGGCCGCGTTGCTGTCCAAAGTCGGCTATGACGTCTGCAAGGAATATTACATCAATGATGCCGGCTCCCAGGTTGATGTGCTGGCCCGCTCCGTGCACCTGCGCTATCGCGAAGCCTTGGGCGAAACCATCGATGCGATCCCCGAGGGGATGTATCCCGGCGACTATTTGGTTCCTGTGGGAGAGGCCCTGGCAGCCCGCGACGGTGATAAATGGCGAGATCTGGATGAGGCGGATTGGCTGGTGCCCCTGCGCCGCTTCGCCGTGGATGCCATGATGGATTTGATCCGTGATGATTTGGCCCTGCTGGGCATCGAGCAATCGGTCTTTTTCTCGGAAGAAACCCTGCATCTGGACGGTGGCATTGACCGTGCCATGGCTGCGTTGAAAGCCCAGGATCTGATCTATACAGGCGTGTTGGAGCCACCAAAGGGCAAGACCCCCGATGATTGGGAACCGCGCCCGCAAACTTTGTTCAAGGCCAGCCAATTTGGCGATGACGTGGATCGGCCCTTGCAGAAGTCCGATGGTGCCTGGACCTATTTCGCCGCCGATATCGCCTATCACTATGACAAGACACAACGGGGCTATAGCCAGATGGTTGATGTCTGGGGGGCAGACCATGGCGGCTATATCAAGCGTATGAAGGCGGCTGTGCGTGCCATGAGTGGAGAACAAGCCAGTTTGGATGTGCGCCTGTGTCAGATGGTGCGTCTGTTGCGCGGCGGCGATGTGGTCCAAATGTCGAAGCGTTCCGGCACCTTCATCACGTTGCGGGAGCTGGTGGACGAAGTTGGCGCGGACGTAGTGCGCTTTATGATGCTGACGCGAAAGAATGACGCGCCATTGGATTTTGATTTCGATATGGCGATGGAGCAGTCAAAGGATAACCCGGTTTTCTATGTGCAATATGCCCATGCGCGCATTCATTCCGTACTGCGCCGGGTGGCGGACGAGTTGCCGGACCTAAACCTTGATCTGAATTCCTTAAAGGGGGCGAATTTAAGCCGCCTGACTGATTCGGCGGAAATGGACCTGATCAAGCAAATGGCGACCTGGCCCCGGGCCGTGGAAATCGCCGCGCAAGCCAGAGAGCCACACAGAATTGCCTTTTATTTGAATGAGTTAGCCTCCGGCTTTCATGTGCTATGGAACAAAGGTAACGCGGAACCTAACCTGCGCTTTATCATGGAGCAGGACAGGGAGGTAACCCTGGCACGAATTGCACTGATCCAAGGCGTCGCACTTGTCCTGGCCTCTGGCTTGTCACTGGTTGGTGTGACGCCGGTTGAGCGTATGTAGGGACGGAAAATTTTGTTCGGAATAATTATTCCAATAGTGGGAGTTAGGGCGCATGTCGTCTGTTGAACCGGGCAGTACCGGGCCGGAGTATGATGGTGGCGGTGCCGGTGGTGCCAGTGGTGGTACCGGTGGAGGTGGTCATGAGCGAGGCCAGGCGGTCCGTCATTGGGGCCGTTTGGGCGGCATTGGGGCTGCCTTGGGGATGTCCCTGGTTTTTGCGGTCGCTGCCTGGTACGCCCTGCAAAGATCCGACATGCAGGATGAGGTGGTGGCGGAAATCCCCTTGATCAAGGCGGATACCAGCGCGGTGAAGGAAAAGCCGAAAGATCCCGGCGGCTTGAAAATTCCCAATCAGGATAAGCTGGTGTTTGAGCGCATAACGCCAAAACCAGAAGCACCGGCAGCGGAGAAACTGGCACCTGAACCCGAAGAACCCATCGTAAAAGCCGCACCTGTAGAGACCACGGCTGCACCTGCAGCGCCCGCCGTGCCGTCGATCGCCAGCGCGGAAAAAATGGAAGAGGTCGTTGCACCCCCGCCAGCCGCAAAAGCACCTGTAAAATCGGTGGCAAAGCCCGAGACATCGGCCGCGGTTGAGGCGCATTCCGCACCGCCCGCGATTACTAAAAAGGTTGTCGAAGCGGTGAACGAGATCGCTGTCGCGGCACCGAAGGCTGCCCCAAAACCGGCATCTAAAACCGAGAGTTTATTGCCGGATGTAAAGGTGATATCGAAGACCAAAACGGTCGGGGCGGCTAAGACGTCTAACACGCCCAAGACGCCTGAGGCGACCCTGCCAACACCAAAAGTATCACCTGTTAGAGCACCAAAAATTGTGAAGGCGTCGCCTGCTAAACCTAAGTCGCCCGTAAAACCAACGGTGGCCGCTAAGCCGGCAAAATCTGTAAATCCCGCCAAAAAGGCGGCAAAAGGATTTCGCATTCAAATGGCATCCTACCGCAAGCCTGCTTTGGCGAATGCCGCCTGGCGACGCTTGAAAAGGCTTCATGGCAGCATTCTTGGTCAACTATCAGGCCATACGGAAAGGGCCGATTTGGGCAAACGCGGCGTCTATTACCGGGTACAGGCTGGGATATTTGGCAACGCTGCAGGTGCCAGGGCCGCTTGCACCAAACTAAAGGCCAAGAAGCAGGATTGTATTATTGTACCGCCCCGCTGAAATGGGCCTGACTAAGTTGGGCCAGACTAAGTTGAGCCTGATTAAATTGAGATTGCCCGGGTTGGAACTAGCTGAATTGAGGGCGCTATGACATCATTCGCCCCACTATCCGTTGTCTTCGGTTGCGCCGGCCCGGTTTTGGGCGATGAAGAGGCTGCGTTTTTTCGCGATACCAACCCCTTGGGCTTTATTCTATTCGCCCGAAATTGTGAAAACCCGGATCAAATCAAACACCTAACTAGTGATTTGCGATCCGCCGTGGGCCGGGAGACAGCGCCGATCTTGATGGATCATGAAGGCGGGCGGGTTCAACGCCTTAGCCCGCCGCAATGGCGGAAAGTGCCAGCCGCGGCGTTGTTCGGCCAATGGGCGCAAAAAGACAAGCCAGACGCGCCAGACTCAATGAAGGCTGCATTTGGGGCCGCTGCCCTCAATGGTCAGCTGATGGCCATGGAATTGCTGGACATGGGCGTCGACGTTAACTGTGTGCCCTGTCTGGACGTCCACGATCCCGCAGGGCACAAGGCGATTGGCGATCGGGC
>JAPKBD010000276.1 GCA_028824965.1 Alphaproteobacteria bacterium
GGCGTGAAGTATGACAGGCCTGTCGAACGCCTGGTCAAGGATCACGAACGCTTGCTGACATTTTACGACTTCTCTGCCGAGCACTGGAAGAATGTCCGCACCACCAACTCCATCGAGAGCACCTTCGCCACTGTGCGCCAGCGAACTGTGAAGACATAAATCTGTCTGTAGCTAAAACTGCGGTGGCAACGATGGGCGCGGAACAGGCCTGGCGCGCCGCCAGACGCTGGACGGCGGTCTTGCCACGGATTTCAGCCTCGATACGGTAAAGTTCGGCGATTTGCTTGATGCCTTCAAGGGCGATGCCAGAGCCGCAGCCCTTTGTGCCATTTTTATCGGCCAGATCGAACAGTTTGCGCCGCGCATGCGCCCAGCAATAGGCCAGCACCAGAGGATCGCCGCCGATGCGGCTTTCTCGGGTCAGGCGGTTGTATCCACCATAGCCATCAACTTGCAAAATACCGTTGAAGCCGCATAGAAAATCCTCACCGTGCTTGCCACCGCGTCCGGGCGCGTAGTTGAAGATGACGCCAGGTGGATCATTGCCGTTCCAGCCACGATCATCGCGGGCCAGGGCCCAAAGGTAACCCGTTTTTGTTTTTCCCCGACCCGGATCAAGCACTGGCGCCGTGGTTTCGTCCATGAACAGCTTGGTCGAGGTTTTCAGTTCGGTGGCCATCGCCTCAACGACCGGTCTGAGGTGGAAAGCTGCCTTGCTGACCCATCCCGCCAATGTTGATCGGTGCAGATCAAGGCCGCTGCGGGCATAGATCTGGGATTGACGGTATAGCGGCAGGTGGTCGGCATATTTGGAGACCAGCACATGGGCGATGGTGCCCTCACTGGGTAAGGCGCCTTCGATAAGGCGAGCCGGCGCCGGTACCTGTACGACGTTTTCTTGGCAGAACTGGCAGGCATATTTCGGCCGGATCGTGACAATCACCTGGAACCGGGCTGGAACAATATCCAGCCGTTCCGAGCGGTCCTCGCTGATCCGCGCCATTGCGCCACAGCCGCCCTCACAGTCATTGGAGCATTGAATGCTGTCGGGTTCGATGATCTGCTCAATGCGGGGCAATTCCTTCGGCAAGTGCCCGAGATTACGCCGGGGTCCCGTCTTTAGAGTTCCTTTGGGCTTGTTTGAAGCATCCCCCGAAGCGCTCTTTGCCGCCTCGATCTCGAATTGGGCTTCAGCTGTCGCGGCTTCGAGGTCTTCAAAGGCCAGCTCCAGCTGATCCTGGGTCAGCCTCTCGGATTTCTTGCCATAGAGCGCGCGTTTGAACTCCAGCAGCAGATGTTCAAGCCGGTCCGCCCGCGCTTCGGCGTCCTGCCGTGCCGCCCGCTCGGCCAAAGAAGCCGCCCGGATAGGGCTCGGTAAAGCGTCAAGATCGAAGCGGTCGCGGCTTGTTTGCATGGCCGGAATGATACCAGAGAACAAAGCCACGGGCCGCTTGTAATGCACGCCTGAGTCACTCTGTCGCACCCGGCTGGCGCACCCGGCGGGCATAAACACGCCGCCAGTCCAGACCCTCGAATAGGGCTTCGAATTGCGCCTTCGAAAGCCGCATCATACCGTCGTGTACCGACGGCCAGGCGAACGTTCCCCCTTCAAGCCGCTTATAGATCATCACCAGGCCGCTGCCATCCCACAACAGCACCTTGATCCGGTCGCCGCGCTTGGCCCGGAACACCACGATGATGCCTGAATGCGGATCGAGCCCCAACTCGTTCGCCACCACGGCGGCCAGACCGTCATGACCCTTGCGAAAATCAACCGGCTTCGTGGCAATCATGACTTTGACATTCTGGCCAGGGATGATCATGGCGTCAGGTGATCAAGACGTAAGCGATACGCCGTCGAGATGGCAACGGCAATCGCCGCGATCTGTTCGGCGGAGCTCTCCACCGCCAAACGCACAACCACACCGTCTACCTCGATCTCAATCCGCCGTGAGGCTGCGGCAAGGGGAGAGGGCGCGGCAGCGAACTCGGCCGGGGCCAAATCATCAAGAACCAGCGTAGCAAAGGACGGCTCATCAGCCACTTTCAGCACTAGCTTTCCGGCCCGCGTCAACCTCCGCCAAGTGCTCAAATGCTGGGGTGCCAGGCCGTGACGACGGGCAACGTCGCAAACCCGTGCGCCACCTTCAAAGCTCTCGGCGACAATCCGAGCCTTCAAATCATCCGGCCATCGCCGCCGACCCGTCGGCCCCTCAAGAACCTCCATCAGTGAGACCCCGCGAACGGGCTCCACTAACAAATGGTCGTCCTTTTGTTGCAACACATCCATCCCAACGATCCTCCATAAAGAACCGTCAGAATCTCAGATCAAGAGTACCAATATAAGATGGGGTCCGCGCAACGCTTACTGATCAATCTGGGATGGCCATCTTGATGCTCCGGCATCCCTAAAATGGACAGGGTATCGGCACGTCAGGCGTGTCCAAAATGAGCGAACGGATCAGCAATCTAGCGTCGTATCCCGTTCCCATTGGGTAAGATGTTGCGAATATTGGTTCCAGTCATTCGTTTTCAGTTTGATGTAGGCATCGCAGAATTCATTGCCCATGGCGGAACGCAAGACCTTGTCCTTAGCGAACAGGCGAATGGCGTCGATCAAATAGAGCGGTAGTTTCTTGGTGCCGCGTACTTTGTGGCCGTCTGCGTACATATCGATATCAAGTCGTTTACCCGGATGAGTCTTATTGGCAATGCCATCCAACCCTGCCGCAAGATAACCCGCCATCAATAAGTAGGGGTTCGCTGCGCCATCGGCCAGGCGGAATTCGAACCGGCCTTCATCTGGCACCCGCACCATATGGGTACGGTTGTTGCCGCCAAAAGTTACGGTGTTCGGCGCCCAGGTGGAACCGGAAGAGGATACCGGCGCATTGATGCGCTTATAAGAATTGACTGTCGGGTTTGTAATTGCCGCTAGACCTTCGGCATGGGCCAGCACCCCGCCAAGAAAATGATAGCCCAATTCGGATATCCCCAATTCGCCATCGGGATCATGGGTCAGACAGCTCGCCCCATCCTGGCTCCACAATGAAGCATGTACGTGACAGCCATTGCCGGTCAAGTGGCTAAATGGCTTGGGCATAAAAGTTGCGCGTAGTCCGTGTTTCTCGGCAATCGACTTCACCATAAATCGAAAAAAGCATAGCTGGTCCGCCGTTTTTAGGCAGTCGTAAAAGTCCCAATTAATTTCAAATTGCCCGTTGGCATCTTCGTGATCATTTTGGTATGGCCCCCAACCCAACTGGCCGAGGGAAGAGCAAATCTCAGCAATCACATCGTAACGGCGCATCAGAGCGGATTGGTCGTAACATGGCTTTTCCTGGATATCCCGTTGATCGGATATGGCTGAACCGTCTTCATTGATGAGATGGAATTCGGGTTCGACGCCGGCTTTCATCAGCACTCCCATGTCCGCAGCCTGGGAGATCACCGCTTGCAGCACATTGCGAGGCGCCTGTGCGACCGGCCTGCTGTCCATGTATAGATCGCCTGGCACCCAAGCCACTTCCGGCTTCCATGGCAATTGAATGACCGCGTCTCCATCCGGCATGGCGAACATGTCGGGATGTGCCGGCGTCATGTCGAGCCAGGTTGCGAAGCCGGCAAACCCTGCGCCGGATTTCTGCATGGCGCCAATGGCTGCCGCGGGTACCAGTTTTGAGCGCTGGGTGCCAAACAGGTCAGTGAAATTCATCAGGAAAAATTTGATGTCATTGTTTTCGCCATACTTAGCCAGATCGGTTGCCATTCTACTCCCCCGTTGGTTTGTCGGTCAGCCCAATTTTGCCTGGGTTTTAGTATCCGCCGTTGCCGGGAACCCAGTCCGTTCCCGACAAAGGCACGCGCGCCATAGCGGCGGCCTCCACCGTCAGGGCCACCAGGTCCTCCGGTTCCAGATTGTTCACGTGGCTCTTGCCGCAAGCCCTTGCGATGGTCTGCGCTTCCAGGGTCATGACCTTGAGATAGTTGGCAAGTCTGCGGCCGGCGGCGATCGGATCCAGCCGTTTCGCAAGCTCTGGATCCTGGGTCGAAATTCCCGCCGGGTCGCGGCCCTCGTGCCAATCATCATAGGCCCCGGCGGTGGTGCCGAGCTTGTTGAATTCTTCCTCTAGGTCCGGATCATTATCACCGAGCGCGACCAGCGCCGCTGTGCCGATGGATACCGCATCGGCGCCAAGCGCGAGAGCCTTTGCAACATCCGCGCCATTGCGGATGCCGCCCGAAATGACGAGTTGCACCTTGCGATGCATGTCGAGGTCCTGCAAAGCTTTCACGGCGGGCCGGATACAGGCCAATGTTGGTTGACCCACATGTTCGATAAAGACTTCCTGGGTCGCCGCCGTACCACCCTGCATACCATCCAAGACAATTACATCCGCACCGGCCTTGACGCACAATGCGGTATCGTAGAACGGCCGCGTGCCACTGATCTTCACATAGATCGGCTTCTCCCAATTGGTGATCTCACGTAGTTCCTGGATCTTGATTGCCAGGTCATCCGGCCCGGTCCAGTCGGGATGCCGGCAGGCCGAGCGCTGATCGATACCCTTAGGCAAATTGCGCATTCCCGCGACTCGGTCGGATATTTTCTGACCCAGCAACATGCCGCCACCACCCGGCTTGGCGCCTTGACCAACCACCACTTCGATGGCATCCGCTTTGCGCAGATCATTAGGATTCATCCCGTAGCGCGAGGGCAGATACTGATAGATCAAGGTTTTCGACTGGCCCCGTTCTTCGGGCGTCATGCCGCCATCGCCTGTTGTCGTCGAGGTGCCGGCAATCGACGCGCCACGCCCCAGGGCTTCTTTTGCCTGCGCCGATAGGGAGCCGAAACTCATGCCGGCAATGGTAATGGGAATATCCAATTCAATGGGTTTTTTTGCAAACTGTGTGCCAAGCACCACCTTGGTGCCACATGTCTCCCGATAGCCCTCAAGGGGGTAGCGTGACATGGAAGCGCCAAGAAACAACAGATCGTCAAAATGGGGTAGCTGCCGCTTGGCCCCGCCGCCGCGAATATCATAGATACCCGTCGCCGCCGCCCGGCGAATTTCAGACAAGGTATAGTCGTCGAAGGTCGCCGACTTGCGCGGTAGGGTCTTTGGGATATCTGCAGTCATCGTTCCCGCCTTATTCCAAGGTGCCTCAATATGCGTCTGCGTTGTCGATGTCGAAATTGTATAATGCGCGGGCCGATCCATAGCGCCTGAAATCACCCGTATCCGCATCGATACCGGCAGCGTCGAGCAATTCCGCCAGCTTTACGAGATGTTCCGGGCGCATCTCCTTTTCAATGCAGTCTGCACCAAGACTGGCAACTCTGCCGCGCACGAAGATGATGGCCTCATAAATGGAATCGCCCAAGGCATCGGAAGTATCGCCACAGACCACCAGATGGCCTGACTGCGCCATGAAGCCCGACATGTGGCCTACGGATCCGCCGACCACGATATCGACGCCCTTCATTGAAATGCCGCAGCGTGACGATGCATCGCCTTCGATCACCAGCAATCCGCCATGGGCCGTCGCTCCCGCGGAGTCCGACGCGCTGCCCTTGACCCGCACTTGGCCGGACATCATATTTTCAGCAACACCCACGCCGGCGTGGCCCTTGATGATAATCTCTGCCTGCTGGTTCATGCCGCCACAGTAAAAGCCAACGTGGCCATTGATGGTAACCTTAAGCGGCGCGTCCAAGCCGCAGGCAATGGCATGCTGGCCCTTTGGATTGGAAATCAGCCAATCCTGTTCGTTGGCGCCGTCCGGTAGGCTGTGCAGCGCTGAATTGATGCCGCGAA
>JAPKBD010000277.1 GCA_028824965.1 Alphaproteobacteria bacterium
TGATTTCGTTGATAAAAAAGTGGTGCCCAGGGGCGGACTCGAACCACCGACACGCGGATTTTCAGTCCGCTGCTCTACCAACTGAGCTACCTGGGCATCCAAAGTGACCGGGGAAACCTTGAAAAAGGTGCCCGGCGGGCGCTGTGCGCCCTTTGACGTTTGGGTTCAATAATGGAAATTGAATTGCCTGTCCAGCGTTGGCGCGATGATCTTGCAAAAAATCCCGCTATCGGTCGCCGCTATGGGGATGCAGGGACGCAACGGCGGTGGCGGTGGTGGCCAATTTGCCGGCGCTGTTGAACAACGACGCCTCGACAAAGGCTGTGGAGCGGCCCTTGCGGGTGACCGTGGCGCGGCAACGCAGGGGGCCGGGGTGAATGGCGGTGAGGTAGTTGCACTGCATCTCCAGCATAACGACGTCGCTATCCAGGTCGGTCAGCGCAACGACCGCATCAATCATTGTCTGTTCCGCCATGGCAGAGGTAAAGCCGCCTTGCATGACGCCCATGGGGTTATACAAATGATCTTGCGCCTGGAATTCAACTTCGACCGATCCCGCATCCTGATCGATGGTGAGGAGGCGGTGGCCCAACAGGTCGGCCGCCGGGCCCCGGTCGCGTTGTTGGTGGCGCAGGAGCAGCGCGCCCGTATCCTGGCTATCGATGTCTTGGGTAACGGTACTCTGGCTGTCAATATCCGAACGGGGATTACTCATTTCCACGGTGCCTTGCGAATGTGCGCGGTTGCCGATGCGGTGGCGGCAAGTTCACCCATCGCATCGAACAATTTTGCCTCCAGATAGGCCACCTTGCCGACCGCGCGCACTACCTGACCCTCGGCTAACAGACGGCCGGGTTTGGTGGGTGCCAGATAGGTCGTCTTCATGGCCAGGGTCGGCACCACATAATCGAAATTCAATTGCGCGGCAGCGGCGATGGCCATCGCCTCATCCATCATGGCGGAGAGGAAGCCGCCGTGCAGGACACCTTGATTGTTGCAGAATTCCAGCTTTCCGTCGTAGGCGATACGGGCAAAACCACGCTCCACATCGATTTCAAGCGGATCTGTACAAAGCAATTTGGATGCCCCGACCGCTGGCCGTTTGGTCAGGCGCGCGATGGCCTGTTCGCTACTCATCTGGGACATTTTTACTGCTTTTTTCCGCCCTAAACCCTATTTCTGGGCCATGCGATAGAGATGGTAACGGCCCGGGGCAACGCCTTCGGGCAGAGGAACAGGTTCGCAACCGGGGATCGTCAGGGCCTGATCCGCCGCCACCACTGCGCCCGGCGCCAGCAAAGACACCAGGGCGGGCCCGACGAAATCCGCCAAGGCCTTCGTGAGGTCCACATCACCGCTGCCAATATCGCAATGGGCCATCGCGGCCCTGGCCCCGATACGATCAAGGGCACGGGGTAGATGATCGTGAAAATCCCCCTCGAACAAATGTGCTGCATCGGGCACACAGTCAGGGTGGGCTGCAACCTTGCGCTCAAAGACAAAAATATCACGGCCCGGAAGTCGGTCACGCAAATGATCATAGGTGCGGCCATTCCCCAGGCCCAATTCCAACACCGGTGCACCGCCCAGATCAACCAGGCCAGCCAATTCACCAACTGCCCAATCCAGGCAGGCGCGCTGGGCCTGCAAACGACGAATGGCGCTATCCAGTCTGCTCATTTGAAAATTGTCCTAAGACCGAAATACCGATCAACCCGCGCCATTTTCCAACTCGCGAATACGCTGGTTGGCCTTGGTTAATTGCAGGTTGGATTGTTCCTGACGATGGGCCAATTCCCGCATGATCTCCACCGCCATGGTGGGAAATTCGTTAACCAAGCGGAAGAACAAATCCTTGCTGATCCGCAGGGTATCCAGTTTCGAAGTTGCGGTTATGGTCGCGGTACGCGGCACATCGCATAGAATGGCGATTTCACCCACAAAGGCATTGCGCTCGATCTGGGCCACTGTAATGCGCGTATCATCCGGCCCCTCGATCACCACGTCTGCCGTGCCATCGACAACCAGATAAGCCGCATCACCAATATCGCCTTGATGAAACAGGCTTTGCCCTTCCTGAAAGGCCAGACGTTCCGAGGTGAAGGCCAACAGCTTCAGCTTCGAAGGTTCAATATTAGCGAACAACGGTATGCTGCGCAGAAGTTCAACTTCTTCATTCAAGCTCATGACCGGCCCCTGTCCATTATGGCCAACTTAGCGTGCATCCGCCAACTCTGATACCTACTCTGATGCCAGCATTTCTTTGACATACTCATTGCTTTCACTCAATTCGGCAAAGCTGCCACGTTCCATCAATCGGCCCTGGCGCATGACCAAAATTTCATCAAAGCCGGACGCCATGCTGACCCGTTGCACGGCCCAGATCAAACAGCGTCCGTCGAAGTCCGCTAACAAGGCATCTATTATCCCTGCTTGCGTGGCGGAGTCCAGAGATGCTGTCGCCTCTGACAAAATCAAAATATCAGGCCGTTTTAACAAAGCCCGCGCCAAGGACAGTTTTTGCCGCTGGGCGGTGGACAGGCGGGAACCTGCGATGCCCACTTCAAAGCTTAAGCCCACTTCGGCCACGGTTCCATGCAGGCCTAATTCCTCCACTACCTGGGAGATCAGGACGCCGACGCGATCGGCTGCCTGGGCCTGGCCATAGGCAACCTTGCCGAACAGAATATTGTCCTGAATATTGGCCGAGGCGTTGTATTTATCCGCGTCAAAGAATTCCACAGACTTGGTCAGGTCGTCCGGTAAATTGGCGGCAAAATAGCGCCGCGCCTCTAATACCTTGTCCTGCAGGTCATCGTCGACCAGGCCAAGGCGGTGGCGGGCCGGGATCAATTTAAACGGCAGCGACATCAACCGGCCACGATCTTCATCGGGCAGGGCGCTAAGGTTTGCCCGGTCACTGCGTTGTAACAGGGCCTGAATATCGGGCAATTCATCGGCCGAGATAAAGCTGAATTGCTGGAACAATTCATGATCTGACGGCAGGTCGGCAAACAATTCCACCATTGTGGAGGCGACCTGGAAGCCAACGGACAGAAACTGTTCTGTCAGGCCGACCTGTTCCAAAACGTCCAAGACGTAAGGATGTTCGGCCAAATGCTCCACATCCAAAGCGTCGCCCACCGGGTTGCCAAATATCAGGTTTTCACCGACCGAGGCATTCATGTTGTAGGCCGCACCGTCAAAGCCTTCAACCAAGTCAAGCAACGCAGGGTCATCAGCCATATGTTGGCGTAGTCCCGCCCGAGCCCGCAAAATGGCCTCTGCCAAGTCTGTGCGGGCGGCCGGATCGATGGTGCCACGCAAACCAAACTGGTAGACTTCTTCATCCATGCCAATCCGTTTCAGTGCCACCAGGCCGGCTTGACGCAGAGAGGCGGCATCATCCACACCTGCGGCGGCATAATCAATCCAGTCCGCATGAAGGTCGTATTCGATGTTGCCCGAACGTCGCGCCTCATCAACGTAGATAGCCCGTTGTTTTGCACCGGCTTCATCATAGTCCGCAGGTGCCAGGGGCCGATGTTTCAGGCCCAGGAATAAGTTATCAGCGATAGAACCGGCAAAGGTAAATGCAGTGGCGCCAACGTGGGCAATGCGCCGGCCTGTAACAGCTTCGGGCAAAAGAGCGGCATCGTTGCCGCCAATATTCAGATTGCCGTTATCGGGATCCAACAAGCGGGCCAGCAGAAGGGTCAACTCCTCTTTCCCACTGCCGCCAGAGCCGACGATGGCATAGCGTTTTTCAAGGGACAAACGCAAAGACACCCCATCCACAACAGGGGCGTCCTGGTCGTCATTCAAGGTCAGGTTGGTGGCCGCCAATTCACCGCTTAAGGGGGAGAGATCATCAGGCTGCACCAACTGGTAATCCGGGCCGCGCATACCGACGGGGCCGAACTGGCTGATCACCTGATCATATTTTATCGTCGCGTCCGCCTGCATCTGATAATAATTCAGCAGTTCTTTCCACGGTGCGGCCAAATCTTTATGGGCCGCAATCGCTGCCACCAGAGTGCCGATTTCAAGCTGTCCTTCGATAACGAAATAGCCGCCGATGGCATAAAAGGCGAAGGGGCCCAATTGCTGGATCGAGTTGTTGAGAAATTTAATGACAAATTTCTGCCGGTAGATCCGCTCCCGCACCCCATAAATCCAAAACAGCTGATCGGCGAAATTCGCCAGCACAAAATTGGAGGTGTCATGGGCGTGGGCTTCTTGTACGCCCTGGACCGTCTCGCCAATTTTATCCGAAAGACGGCGGACGCGGGCCACCCGCTCTTTACCCAGCAGGTTCACTTTGCGCTGCAGTTTGGGGATCAACCACAATTGCAGCGGATAAAGCGACACCGCAGCAGCCGCCATGCGCCAATCCTGCAGAAACAAAAACGTCAAAATAGTGGCAAGATAGCCGCCCTGAAATGCCGGCAGGGAAAAGGCATCACCAATGAAACCACCCAGGGGTTCCACCTCTGCCGTGATCATGGGGATAATTTCGCCCTGGCTCATCTTTTTGAACGTGGGCAAGGGGAACCGCAGCACCCGGCCATAGAGTTCAAAGCGCAGACGCCGCAGCATCCGCTCCCCCGTCAGGCCTTTATAGACGTTGATGACGAACTTAAAGCCTTGGTTCACGCCCACCAACAGCAGAAATATGCCGCACAAAATAAACAAATAGGGTGCCTGATCGACGATCAAATCAAATGGCCCCAAGAGGGGAATATCCAGACCAAAGATGGAAACGGTCAGCTTTTCCCCTAGATTAAGGGGATATTCGACACCGACCCCTTGGATCGCCTCGTTTATGATCGTTTTGGGGACTTCGTAAAACAGGTAAAGGAACGGCAGTGATGCCGCCGACATAAGTGTCATCGTGATCTGCTGTCGGCGCGAAAACCGCCAAACATAACCAAAAATGGTCTTTTCCATATGCCGTGTCCGCTCCCCGCACTGGCTAACGAAAATACTTACTAAACGAATAGTTCAGGAGAAAATATATAAACTATCAGATTAACCCGTTCCCGAATCATCGGCATACGCACCATAACCCACTGTGTCCGGGGGGTAAATGTCAACCAATGCCAGTAATATGTACTGTATCGATCAGGCATCAATCTGTAGCAAAAATCACTATGCATTCAAAAAGTTGCTTTTTGTCGTTGCCATGACATGTCATAGTCCCGGCAATTCATGAAACGGCAACGCCTCAAGGGGGGTAGCTGGCATGCCTAAAGGCACGCTTGAAGGAATGCGGGGCTCCCGCGTTCTTATTTATAGTCACGATACGATGGGTTTGGGCCATTTGCGACGGTGCAGCACCATTGCGCATGCCTTAGTGCGTGAATATCCCGACTTGTCCGTTTTGATCCTGTCCGGTTCGCCCATCATCGGCAGCTTTGACTTTCGGGCCCGCGTGGATTTTGTGCGTATCCCCGGCGTTATTAAGTTGCGTAACGGCGAGTATACGTCGTTGAACCTGGGCATCGACTTTGAACAAACCATTCATATGCGGGCCGCGATCATCAAGCATACCGCGGATATTTTTGCCCCGGACATGATTATCGTCGACAAGGAACCCCTGGGCCTGCGGGGCGAGGTGGAGGAAACCTTGCGCATGTTGAAGGCGCGGGGCACACGGTTGATATTGGGCCTTCGCGACATCATGGATGACCCCTTGATGCTGGCGCCTGAATGGCGACGCAAAAATGTCATGCCGGCCCTGCGTGATTTGTACGATGAAATCTGGGTCTACGGGCTGCCGCAGATGTGCGAGCCGCTAGCCGGA
>JAPKBD010000278.1 GCA_028824965.1 Alphaproteobacteria bacterium
GCTCAACACACCAGCGGCAGGGCTCGGGATTTCAATGGCGACCTTATCCGTCTCCAACTCCACCAACGGTTCATCCTGGGCCACTGCCTCGCCCGGCTGTTTCAGCCAGCGGGCGACGGTCGCCTCAGTCACGGATTCACCCAATGTGGGAACCACGATATCGATCATTTAACGGCCCTCATATTTTTCATGGCTTATATACCTGCGCTCTTAGGTTGCACATTCACTAATTGGTTTTGCGCTTTACAGTCCCAGCGCCTTGGCGACCAGGGCAGCTTGTTCTTTTTGATGTGCGGCCATGTTGCCGACTGCGGTGGAGGCGCTTTCCGGGCGACCGGCATATTTCGGCCGCTGGCATTTATGATGGATCGTTTCCAAAACCTGCTCCAGGCGCGGCATCATATGCCACCACGCCCCCATGTTCTGCGGTTCTTCCTGGCACCAAACCACCTCCGCCTTGGGAAAGCGTGACAGCTCCTTACACAGGGCTGCCTTGGGGAAGGGGTATAGCTGTTCAACACGCAACAGGTAGACGTTCTTTTTCTTCGCTTCATCCCGCTGCGCCAACAAATCGTAATAGACCTTGCCGCTGCATAGCACGACGCGGCGGATTTTATCATCCGCTGCCAGCATGCTGCGGTCGCCTTCCGCTTCGTCCCACAAAACCCGATGGAAGGTGGAGCCCGGGCCTAGTTCCGACATTCTTGAGACGCACCGTTTATGACGCA
This sequence comes from Alphaproteobacteria bacterium, assembly GCA_028824965.1. GTDB lineage: Bacteria > Pseudomonadota > Alphaproteobacteria. The sequence goes on from JAPKBD010000278.1 coordinate 729, forward strand.
GCAAAGATTTCGGCGTCATCAAAATCAGTGGTTTGCGGAACTTACGATGCAGTTGCCGGCGCAGAATATGGAAATAGTTGGCGGGCGAGGTGCAATTGGCGACCTGCATATTGTCTTCGGCGCAGAGTTGCAGGAAACGCTCCAACCGGGCGGAGGAATGCTCAGGTCCCTGGCCTTCAAAACCATGCGGCAGCAGCATGACCAGGCCACTCATGCGCAGCCATTTGCTTTCGCCTGAGGAGATGAATTGATCAATGATGACCTGGGCGCCATTGGCAAAATCACCAAATTGCGCCTCCCACATGATCAGGCCACGAGGCTCTGCCATGGAATAGCCATATTCAAATCCCAGTACGGCAGCCTCTGACAGGGCGGAATTGATAACGTCGAAATTTGCCTGTTTGTTAGAAAGGTTATTCAGGGGCGTATAGGGATGCTCGTCCACCTGATCGATAAACTGGCAATGGCGCTGGGAAAATGTGCCCCGCGCACTGTCCTGGCCGGATAGACGGACGGGAAAACCCTCCATCAAAAGTGAGCCGAATGCCAGGGCCTCAGCCGTGGCCCAATCGACGCCTTCGCCACCGTCGATAACAGCGCGCTTGGCCGTCAACTGCCGGCCAATGGTGCGGTGCAGGTTAAAGTCCGTTGGTGTTTCCGTCAGGACTTTGCCAATATGCTGCAAGGTCTTTGGTTTGACAGATGTGTCGCCGCGCCGGGCCTCACCACGGGCGGTTTCAAGGCCTTGCCAACGGCCCTCCAACCAATCCGCCTTGTTCGGCTTGTAGGCGGCTGCCGCCTCAAAATCCTGCTCCATCCGGGCCTGGAAGTCGGTGACGATGTTGTCTGCCTCTTCCTGGCTGACCACGCCGTCGGCGACTAGTTTTTCGGCATAAATTTGCCGTGATGTCGGATGCTGGCGGATCGCCTTGTACATGAGGGGTTGAGTGAATGCGGGTTCGTCACCTTCGTTATGGCCATGGCGGCGATAACAGAACATATCGATGACCACGTCTTTTTTGAAGCGCTGGCGGAACTCCGTGGCGATCTTGCCGATGTAACAGACCGCCTCTGGGTCGTCGCCGTTGACGTGGAAAATCGGCGTTTGCACCATTTTGCCCACATCCGAGGGATAGGGCGATGAACGTGACAGATTGGGGTTGGTGGTAAAACCGATCTGATTGTTGACGATGATATGAATGGTGCCGCCAACCGTATAGCCGTCCAGATCGGACAGGGCGAAACATTCCCCCACCAGGCCCTGGCCCGCAAAGGCAGCGTCGCCGTGCATCAGCAGCGCCATGACTTTACCCCGGTCATCGTCGCCCATCTGATCCTGTTTGGCCCGGGCTTTACCCAGGACAACCGGGTCCGCAGCTTCCAAATGGGATGGGTTGGCAGCCAATGACAGATGCACCATGTGACCGCCTAATTCCCGATCGGCTGAGGTGCCGAGATGGTATTTCACATCACCCGAACCCTGCACATCCTGGGGGTGGGCGGAGGTGCCCTGGAATTCCGAAAAAATGGCAGTGAAAGGTTTGCGCATCAAGTTCGACAATACGTTCAGGCGGCCCCGATGGGGCATACCCAGCGAGATTTCCCGGACGCCCAATTGTGCCGCACGGATCAAAACCGAATGTAACAAAGGCATCAGGCTTTCACCGCCGTCCAGACCAAATCGTTTGGTGCCCGTATGCTTGACCTGCAGGAAACTCTCAAAACCCTCCGCCTCAACCAATTCGCGCAGGATCTGACGTTTTTCATGATCCGTCAGATTAATTTCTTTGCCCCGGCCTTCAATTCGTTCCTGTATCCAGGCCTTTTCATCCGGTCCCATGATGTGCATGAATTCCACACCAATGCTGCCGCAATAGGTCCGGTTTAGGATTTCCAGGATTTCGCGCAGGGTGGCATTTTCCAGGCCCAGCACGTAATTGATATAAATGGGCCGGTCCATATCGGCGTCCGTGAAACCAAAGGTGCGGGGATCCAGCTCCGAATGGGATACGGTTTTGTGCAGGTTCAGCGGGTCCAGCTTGGCATAGAGGTGGCCGCGAACCCGATAATTCCGGATCAACATCAAGGCGCGTAGGCTGTCCAGGGTCGCTTGGCGGACCTGGGCGGAGCTGACTGCGCCTAGGGCGTTGGGCGCCCGTCGGGCACCGTCCAGAATGCTATGGCCGTCATGACCGTCGGTGTAGGGATCATCGGCCCGGCTTTCCAGGCTGCCCCGTGGGGCCCAGGGGGCACCGCGCACCTCAGCAACCACCGCGTCTGCATCATCACCCAGTTCGGCAAAGAACTGCTGCCATGAGGCATCGACTGAAGCCGGAGAGGTCAAATAGCGTTGGTAGAGCTGTTCAATGAAGGCACTGTTGGTGCCAAACAAAAACGACGATCCTTCAAGACCCATGTCATTAGGGCCTGCGCCTTCAGAATCTGGTCGAACCGGGTCCGATATGGACATATAATAACCGGCAGCCTTCTGCCACCGCCCCCAATAGAATTATAGTTGCGCGCATACTGCGCTTTGGTTGGTTAACCCTTCATTACTTCCAACATAGTACTGCCCAGGTCCGCAGGCGAATCCGCCACCGTGATACCGGCACTCCGCATAGCTTCCATTTTATCCCCCGCAGTACCCTTGCCACCGGATATAATCGCACCCGCATGGCCCATGCGCCGCCCGGGAGGGGCCGTGACGCCGGCAATAAATCCGACCATGGGCTTTTTGATCTTTGATTGCTTGATGAAATCGGCGGCTTCTTCTTCCGCCGTGCCACCAATTTCGCCAATCATCACGATGCCCTCGGTCTCGTCGTCATCAAGGAACATTTCCAGGCAATCGATGAAGTTGGTGCCGTTGATGGGATCGCCGCCAATACCAATACAGGTGGTTTGGCCCAGGCCCACAGCTGTGGTCTGGCCCACAGCTTCGTATGTCAGGGTGCCGGAGCGGGAGACGACGCCGATTTTGCCCCGGGTATGAATGTGGCCCGGCATAATGCCAATCTTGCATTCGTCAGGGGTAATAACACCGGGACAGTTCGGCCCGATCAGCCGGGTTTTGCCGGACGCCTGCAAGGCCCGTTTGACGGTGACCATGTCCAGCACAGGAATACCTTCGGTGATGCAGATGGCCAGCTCAATCTCCGCATCAATCGCTTCCAAAATTGCATCAGCTGCAAAGGGTGGTGGGACATAAATAACCGTCGCGTTGGCGCCTGTGGTCTCGACTGCTTCAGCCACCGTATTGAATACAGGCAGGCCCAAATGCGCTTCGCCGCCCTTACCTGGTGCGACACCGCCGACCATCTTGGTGCCATAGGCGATGGCCTGTTCTGAATGGAAGGTGCCTTGTTTGCCCGTGAAACCTTGGCAAATTACTTTTGTGTCTCTACCAACCAGCACAGCCATTACGCGGCCTCCTTCACGGCGGCAACCACTTTGGCGGCTGCATCACCCAAATCATCGGCAGAGATAATTGTCAGGCCGGAATTGGCCATGATCTCCTTGCCCTTTTCAACATTGGTGCCCGCCAGGCGAACCACCAAAGGTTTGTCCAGGCTAACTTCCCGGGCGGCAGCCACAACACCTTCGGCGATAATATCGCACCGCATGATGCCGCCAAAAATATTGACCAGAATGCCTTTAACATTTTCGTCCGAGAGAATGATCTTAAAGGCCTGGGTCACACGTTCCTTGGTCGCGCCACCCCCGACGTCGAGGAAGTTCGCCGGCTCGCCGCCATGCAGCTTGATGATGTCCATGGTCGCCATGGCCAGACCCGCACCATTGACCATGCAGCCAATTTCGCCATCCAGCTTGATATAGTTCAGCTCGGCCTTGGCGGCTTCCAATTCCGCGGGGTCTTCTTCGTCCGGGTCGCGCAACTCTTCCAGATCAGGGTGACGGTACAGGGCGTTGTCGTCAAAGTTCATCTTGGCGTCCAGGGCCATGACATCACCGGCACCGGTGACAACCATGGGGTTGATCTCCACCATCGAGGCATCTGTATCAACAAAGGCCTGATATACCGCCGTGATCAGCTTCACGGCAGAGCCGACCTGTTTGCCTTCCAGCCCAAGGCCAAATGCCAGGCTGCGGGCATGGTGGCCTTGCAGGCCTGCAATGGGATCGATCACCAAGTTGTGGATCTTTTCAGGCGTTTCCTCCGCCACCGCCTCAATATCCATGCCGCCTTCGGTGGACGCCATGATGGCAATGCGCGAGGTGCCGCGATCCATCACCGCGCTCAAATAAAGTTCCCGCGCGATGTCACAGCCATCTTCGACATAAAGGCGGTTGACCAGTTTGCCCGCAGGCCCGGTTTGATGGGTGACCAGGGTCATGCCAAGAATTTCCGTCGCCATGGCACGGACTTCATCAATGGACTTGGCGATTTTGACACCGCCGCCCTTGCCCCTGCCACCGGCATGGATCTGGGCCTTAACCACCCAGACCGGCCCGGGCAGACTTTCGGCAACCTTGACCGCCTCATCCACGGAATAGGCGACGCCGCCGTTCGGTACGCTGACGCCGTAACCCTTTAAAACGGTCTTGGCCTGATGTTCATGGATATTCATAGCAACCCCTAATTACTTCCCCGTATCGATCTGGATCGATCTCGTTCGAATTGGCTATTTAGCTTTCGCCGTAGCTTTTTTTGCGGCCTTCTTTGGCGCAGCTTTTTTGGCCTTTTTGCCTAAAGAAGGATCAAGCTTTTTACAGGCTGCGATCAAATCTTTGACGGAGGCGACGGATTTGTCGAACGCCTTCTTCTCAGACTTGTTCAGGCTGATTTCCACCACGCGCTCAACACCACCTGCGCCGATCACGACCGGGACGCCGACGTACATGTCTTTGATGCCGTATTCGCCGCTTAGGTTGGCAGCACAGGGCAGAACACGTTTTTGGTCGCCCAGATAGCTTTCCGCCATTTGGATGGCGGCTGAGGCGGGCGCGTAAAAGGCGGAACCGGTTTTCAACAGGCCGACGATTTCAGCGCCGCCGTCACGGGTGCGCTGGATGATCTTGTCCAGGCGTTCCTTGGTGGTCCAGCCCATCTTGA
>JAPKBD010000279.1 GCA_028824965.1 Alphaproteobacteria bacterium
ACGGCGATGCCTGCCAATAAATATTGGCCCAGGCGGCGTTGCGCGAGGGGAAGGCCCTTGTCGGCTGCGAATTGAAAATGCTTTACCGCCTTGTGGTAATCCAGGCTCACGCCCAGGCCGCGGTCATAGTGGCGGCCCATATAATAGCGTGCCAGGGAATTGCCGCCTTTGGCCGCGCGCTCGCTCCATTCAAAGGCCTCCGCGTAATTCCGCTTTAGATCCCCGCCCTGAAATAACAGCTCCGCCAGATCCAGCTGGGCCAGGGTCAGGCCGTCATCTGCGGCGCGGCGTAGCCAGACAAGGCCGGTATCGGGATCTTTGGCGACGCCGGTGCCATGCACCAACATCAGGCCCAGACGGTAATGGGCCATCGCCTTATTTTTGTCATTGGCTTCATCCGCCCCCTCCCACTGTGTGCGGGCCTTGGCAAAATCCCCCTGGCCATAAGCGCGCAATCCGGCCGAGAAATCTGCCCGTGCCGTGGACGTAAATGTGGGCGAATTTAGCGCCACGGTCATGAGGACCAGAATGAGGCTGGTCGATACGGGGGGCATCCATCGCGTCATGTCAGGGCTTGCTCCGGCGAATGAAGGGGGTATGCCGCTTCCTCTGTGTAAATCGCACCTGTCCCACCCATCGCACGGCGGTGCGAGGAAAACAGACAGATACGATCCACCATAAAGGAGGGCGAGGTATATTCGCTGTAGCGGGCGGCGTAACCTTCCGCTTCCAACGGATCGATGCCGTTCAGATAGGCCAGGGTGACATGAGGGTGATAGCGCCGATGTTCAGGTTGCAATCCAATGGCGGCAAAACCATGCTGAATTTTCTTTTGCAGGCGGCGAAGGTCCGTCTCATCCGCAACACCGGCCCAAAGCACGCGGGCGAGTTGTCGTTCCTTGAAAAAGCCCGTCTCCCGCAAAACCAAGGGAAACGCCGGCGTGTCGATCTGGTACAGTACATCATCAATGTCCCTGGCCGTGCCGCCGTCAACTTCACCGATAAAGCGCAATGTCAGGTGTAATTGTGCCCGCTCCCGCCAATGGGCATCGTCAACCCCGCCGCACATGGCGGTCAGGGTATCTTTGATCCGATCCGGCAAAGGTATCCCTACGAACAGCCGCACGTCTATCGTCCCCCCCAAAACTAATCGGAAAATCTATTTAAGCAATTTTAGCACATAAGGCACCATGGCATCGACAATGACCTGCACACCAGCTGAATTTGGATGCAGGCCGTCGCGTTGGTTCAGGTTCGGCTTTGCCGCCACACCGTCCAGGAAGAACGGATACAGCGTGACCCCATGTTTGGCTGCCAGGTCGGGATATATGCTGTTGAAAGACTGGGCATAGTCCGGGCCCAGATTAGGCGGTGCCAACATACCGGCCAATAGCACCACGATGCCCCGTTTGTTCAGGGCGCTTAGAATAGCATCCAGATTTCGCCGGGTCTCACCTGGATCAACGCCCCGCAAGGCATCGTTGGCACCCAGTTCCAGAATGACCAGATCAATCGTGCCGCTTAACGTCCAGGCCAGACGAGCCCGACCACCAGCAGTCGTATCGCCGGAGACGGAGCCATTTCTGACCACTACCTGTGCACCTTTTTGGCCCAGCGTGGTTTGCAGCCGTGCGACGAAACCGTCCTTTGCTGCCAGGCCGTATCCTGCTGTCAGACTGTCGCCAAAGGTAAGGATGGTCTTTGCCTGGGCACCGGGATGTAAAATCGTCAGCGCCAGAAAAATGACCGCAACCTTGACAAGGCGCGTGACGTAACCATTTGGCATGGATACCTTATGGGTAAATAGGGGACGTATAGTGAGTTCTGACGACATCATGATTAACCTGGAAGACGTGCATTTAACCTTGCCGAGCGAGGCCGGGCCCGTGGACATCTTACGCGGTGTAAGTCTGTCTGTCTCAAAAGGTGAAGCCATTGGTTTGGTGGGGCCTTCGGGATCGGGAAAATCGACGATGATGGCGATTATCGCCGGGTTGGAGCGGGCCAGCCGTGGCTACACTAAGGTCGCCGGGCACAATCTTGAGGACATGGGTGAAGATGCCCTGGCGTTATTTCGGCGCGACAATGTGGGCATCGTCTTCCAATCCTTCCATCTGATCCCCACAATGACGGCTCTTGAAAACGTTGCCATGCCGTTGGAGTTTGCCGGTGATCCCGATGCCTTCGCCGGTTCGGAAGCCGCCCTGGTGGATGTTGGTTTGGAACATCGTTTAACCCACTATCCCGCGCAGTTATCAGGCGGGGAGCAACAGCGCGTCGCTTTGGCCCGCGCCGTGGTCCGCCGCCCCGCCTTGTTGCTGGCGGATGAGCCGACGGGCAATCTGGATGGCACCACGGGTGCCGCCATTATCGAACTGATGTTTCGCCTGCATGAGGCCGCGAACAGCACCCTGATCCTGATTACCCATGACCCGGCGCTGGCGGCACGTTGCGACCGAATTGTCTATATGCAGGACGGTCGCCTGGACGACGCCGCTTCATTAGCGGCTGATTAGTATGCTAGCCTGGATCATTGCCCGACGGGAATTGCGCAGCGGTATCAGCGGCTTCCGCATATTTTTGTTGTGCGTCGCCCTTGGGGTCAGCGCCATCGCTGGTGTTGGATCATTGTCCGACGCATTGGTTGAGGGATTGCGCCGGGATGGTCGCCTGTTGCTGGGCGGTGGCGTAGAACTGCGCCTGTCTCATCAACCTGCCAGCGCTGCGCAGTTGGCCTATTTGCGGGCGGCGGGGCAAATCAGCGAAATCATCGAAATGCGTTCCATGGCCAAGCGTGTGGACGGGCAACAGCGCGGCCTCATAGAGTTAAAAGGTGTGGACGGCGTCTATCCCTTATACGGAAAGATGAAACTGGGGAGCGGTGACAGCCTGGCTGATGCCCTGCGGCCCCAGGATGGTTTGCCGGGTGCCGTGGCCGAAGACGTGCTATTGCAACGCCTGAAATTAAAGGTCGGCGATCAGGTCAAGGTGGGGGCGGGAACTTATCGCATTGCCGCAGCAATTGTGCGGGAGCCTGACCGGGGCGCGGATTCCTTCGTTCTTGGCCCACGCCTGATGGTCGCCATGGCCTCCTTAGGGTCAACCAAGTTGATCCGTGAAGGTGCCCAGGTGAAATACCGCTACCGCCTGGCCCTGCCGCCTGGCACCGACGTGGTCGCCTGGATAGAGGGTTTGAAAACGCAGTTCCCCGATGCAGGCTGGCGCATTCGCGATGTTCGCAATGGCGCGCCCGGCCTGCGCCGTTTCATTGACCGCATGCGCCTGTTCTTGACCCTGGTGGGCCTGACGGCGTTGTTGGTAGGGGGGCTCGGCATCGGCAATGCGGTGCGCAGCTTCCTCGAAGCCAAGACGGGTACCATCGCCACCCTGAAATGCCTCGGTGCGCCGGCGCGGTTAATATTCCAGGTTTATCTGCTGTTGATCATGACGCTGACCGCCATCGGCGTTGCCATTGGTTTATTGATCGGTATCGGCACACCAATATTGCTATCGGGTCTGATGGCGGATCTTCTGCCTTTCCAGGTGCAGTTTAATCTGCATCCCTTGCCGCTGTTATTGGCGGCGACGTACGGCTTTCTGACAGCGTTCGCATTTGCGATCTGGCCCTTAGCCCGGGCCCAGGGGGTCCCGGCGGGGGCCTTGTTCCGGGATCTGGCCGCGCCTTTTTCTTCCCGCCCGCCGTGGCGCTATATCGCCCTGGCTGTTGTGGCTTTTGCCGCCCTGGCGGCGTTGGCGATTTTGACGGCGCAGGAACAACGCTTTGCCATCTGGTTCGTTTGCGGCGCGGCAGCGGCCATGGCCGCGTTCCTGGCGGCTGGCTTGGGGATCGTCGATCTGGCGCGCCGACTACCCCGCCCGCGGCGATCCATATTGCGTCTGGCCCTGACAAATCTGTATCGCCCCGGTGCCGCAACCGTGCCCGTGGTGCAATCGTTCGGCCTGGGCCTGTCCGTGCTGGTCGCCGTGATCAGCGTCGAAGGCAACATGAATTTGCAGGTAACGGAACGGCTGCCGGAAAAGGCACCGGCGTTTTTCTTCATCGATATTCTGCCCGATCAGGCGGAGGCCTTTGACGCCCTGACACAATCTATCCCTGGCGTGGAGGATGTCCAGCGGGTGCCATCCCTGCGGGGCCGTATCGTCAAAATCAATGGCCTTGATGCCTCGAAGGTGAAAGTCGCGCCCGAAGTCGCCTGGGCCGTCCGGGGTGACCGTGGTTTGACCTATACTGCCACGCCGCCCCCCGATGCCCAGATCGTGGCGGGCGATTGGTGGCCGGCAGACTATGCCGGCCCGCCGCTTATATCCCTGGATGCCAATATTGCCCGGGGCATGAAGATCGGGATCGGCGATAAGATGACCGTCAATGTCCTGGGGCGGGAAATTGAGGCGGAAATTGCCAACCTGCGCCGCATCGATTGGTCCACCCTGGGCATCAATTTCGTCATCGTCTTTGCCCCTGGCGCCCTGGAAGGCGCACCACAGACTTTTATCGCGACGGCAAAAGCGACGCCGGCCGCTGAATTGCCCCTGCAAATGGCGGTAACCGATAAATATCCCAATATCACCGCCATTCGAATTCGTGAGGCGTTGGAGGCGGTCAACCAGATCCTACGCAATATCGGCATTGCCGTCCGCTCCACCGCTGCCGTCACTTTGGTGGCGGGAATATTAGTTCTGGCAGGGGCCATTGCCGCCAATCATCGCCGCCGGGTCTATGACGCAGTGGTGTTGAAGGTGTTGGGGGCTACCAGGGGCCGTATTTTGGCGACGTATTTCCTGGAATATGCCCTTTTGGGGCTGATTACAGCGATTTTGGCAGCAGGTGTAGGCACGGCTGCTGGCTATGCGGTGGTCGCACAAATCATGGGCATGCCGTGGTATTGGCTGCCCAACGGGGTGATTTTGACCACGATTATCTGCCTATTTGTCACAGTGGGGGCGGGGATGTTGGGCACCTGGATTGCCCTTAGCCAGAAACCCGCACCGCTGTTACGCAACGAATAAAATGCGTCAGTACGGAATAGTGTCGGGAAACTTCGGATAGGCCCTAAAACTCTTGAAATTTAAGGTGTTTTCGACAATATTGAAGTAAGGAAATTCGTTTTGGAATTTGTCATTACCATAAGGGGTTAAATACATGGCAATGGATCCTAGAGGTTCAATTTTCGGCCAGCAGCGGGGGCAGGTGGGCGCAGCAGTTGATGCGCAGATCGATGAAGGTCTGCGCGCCTATATGCTGAAAGTTTATAACTACATGGGCTCCGCCCTGCTGCTCAGCGGCATTGTCGCCTATGGGGTGTCGAGCTCGCCGGCTTTGATGCAGCTGATATATGGCACGCCGCTAAAATGGGTTGTGATGTTGGCACCTTTGGGCATGGTTATGCTCCTCAGTGCCCGTATCCATAAAATGAGCGCGGGTGCGGCCCAGGCGACGTTCTGGGTTTTTGCCACTCTTATGGGGGCATCACTCTCTTATATTTTACTCGTCTATACCCAAACATCCGTTGTCCGGGTTTTCATGATCACGGCCGTTACGTTCGGTTCCATGAGCTTGTTCGGCTACACCACCAAGAAAGATCTTTCCGGTTGGGGCAATTTCCTGATGATGGGTCTAATCGGCATTATCGTTGCCTCCATCGTCAATATCTTCATGCAGTCGGACATGATGCAATGGGTGATCTCGGTCATCGGTGTATTGGTCTTCACGGGCCTGACCGCCTATGACACGCAAAAGATCAAGAACAACTATATGGAAGCTGACG
>JAPKBD010000280.1 GCA_028824965.1 Alphaproteobacteria bacterium
GGGCGGTTCGTCTGCCTCTATTTGCTGTGCGGTATTTTGGCGGTGGCGACATCTATCGCGCTGTTTTTCGTTACCAATGAAATGACCACCATCGTCGGGGCCTCTGGTGCTATCTCGGGCCTGTTTGGGGCCGTTATCCGGATCAGCCGGCAACGGGCCTTGGTGACGATGGGCGTCTTTATTGCGATGAATTTGATCATGGCCTTCACCGGCGCACCTGGGATGGGCGAGATGCGCACCATCGCGTGGGAGGCGCATATCGGCGGTTTTGTCGCAGGGTATCTATTGCTGCCGCTGTTCGACCATCCAGATGATTTTGAAGACGACGACCTTAAGGACGAGGGCCAAGTATCATGAAAATCACCGGCCTGCGCGCCACCCCCCTGCAGATCCCGTTCGATGTGCCGTTCCGAACGGCCATCCACTATATTGAATCCATCAACTTCGTGACCCTGCAAATAGACACGGATGAGGGTTTGGTGGGCGAAGGCCTGTTGTGGTGCATGAACCCAGCCCGCCTACCGGTGCTGGAGGCGATGATCCAAAGCCTCGCCCCCAAGGTGATAGGCCGGGACCCCCATGAACACGCCGCCCTGTGGACCGAGATGTGGGAAGATGTGAATTTCTTTGGCCACAAAGGCATCACCCTGTTCGGCATCAATGCCATCGACATGGCTTTGTGGGACCTGGTGGGCAAGGCCAACAACATGTCCCTTTGCCGCATGCTGGGGCAAAGCCGGGATCGGGTGCGGGCCTATCAATCAGGGGGCCTTTGGGTTTCCCTCTCGATTGATGAGTTACAGGCCGAGGCGAAGGACTATCTGGCCCAAGGCTTTCGCGCCATGAAGATGCGCCTCGGTAAATCCCATGGGGGAAAGCCTTCCGTGGCGGCGGATATAGAGCGGGTGGCCGCCGTGCGCGAAGCCATCGGCCCGGATATAGATCTGATGGCGGATGCCAATCAAGGCTTCACCGTCAATCATGCCATCCGTATAGGCCGGGCGTTGGAGCCATATAATCTGGCCTGGTTCGAAGAACCAGTGCAGGCCTATGATCTGGCGGGTTCAGCCCGTGTGGCAGCCGAAATCGATACGCCCATTGCATCCGGTGAGACGGAATATTCCCGCTATGGCTTTCGCGATATGATCGAGAGGGGCGCAGCGGATGTGTTGATGCCGGATCTGGAAAGGGTTGGCGGCATAACAGAGTTCATCAAAGTGGCGCACATGGCCGATGCCTTTGACATCCCCATCTCCCCCCACCTTTATACGGAACAGTGCCTACAACTCTGTGGCGCCCTGAGCAACGTCGAATATAGTGAATATATGCCTTGGTTCGCTGCCCTCTATAATGAAAAGATGGAGATGGTCGACGGTGACCTGTTGGTCCCGGACCGGCCCGGCCTGGGCTTTACCTTCAACGAAGATGCCATCGGTCGTTACCGCCTCACCACGTAGATTAGGAATACCGGGATGAAAATTGCCAAGGTCGAAACGTTTCTGGTGCAACTGCCCTACACCACGGGGGGTGCGGGAAAATGGGGCAATCTGGATTGGACCACCCTGGATTACGTGATGATCCGGATTGAGACGGAAAGCGGCCTTGTGGGCTGGGGCGATGGCTTCGGCTATGGTTCGGCGCGGGCCACAAAGGCAGCGGTGGATTACATGATCGGGCCAACGTTGATTGGCCGTGATGCCGCCAACATCGCCGGGATCAATCATGACCTGCAACAGGAAAACCATATCTGGGGCCGCTATGGCGTCACCATGTTTGCGATTTCCGGTATCGATATTGCCTTATGGGATATCGCGGGCAAGGCGGCGGGGCTGCCCCTGTCCAGCCTGTTGGGCGGGGCCCGGCGCACAGAAATTCCAGCCTATGCCTCGTTATTCAAATACAACAACCCTGATGAGGTGACGGAGAATTGCCAACGCGCTATCGGCGATGGCTTCAATTACATCAAATTGCACGAAGTGGCGGAACCCGAAGTGCGCGCCGCCCGCCTGGCCATTGGCGACGGTGTGCCCCTGATGGTGGATACCAACTGTCCCTGGACGCCGTATCAGGCGAAGGAAAAGGCGTTGTCGTTCAAGCCGTATGATCTGCATTGGCTGGAAGAGCCGATCTTCCCGCCCGAGGATTTCAACAGCCTGGCCCGCCTTGGCCTCGAGGTGGATATCCCGCTGGCAGCAGGTGAAAACGCCTGCACCGCATTCGAATTCCAGAACATGATGGAAGCGGGCGCCGTAACCTATGTACAGCCGTCCGTCACAAAAGTTGGCGGCATAACGGAGTTCCGAAAGATCATCACCCTGGCGGAATTGCACGGCACCACAGTGATGCCCCATGCCCCCTATTTCGCACCGGGATTGTTGGCGACTTTGCACCTGCTGTCCACAATGCCGGATGAATGCCTGGCGGAGAGCTTCTTCTATAAAACCATTGATGCCACCCTGTACGGCGATGCCATCGTGGCAAAGAACGGCAACATCAAAGTACCTACCGGCCCAGGATTAGGGCTGGAGCCGGACCTGGACGTGATCAAGGATTACGCCGCTAAGGACTGAGGCGACTTCAAGATGGATTGCCGGGTCTAAGCCCGGCAATGACGAACCGGTCAATCAATCGTCCAAAAACAGCCATTCCGTCATGCCCGGACTTGATCCGGGTATCCATGTGCGCTTCAAGGGAAGGCGAAATGAGTAACGCGAAACAGTCTCAAACTCACACATTTTGGCGCATGTGATCCAGCACGTCGTCGAGGGATTCTACATCGCCGAATTTGGCGTCAATATCGTAGAGGTTCCATTCCACGGCACCTGCGATACGGTCGCCGATACATTCGCGCACAATGATGGGTCGGAAGCCATCGGCGATAGCATCCTCCACCGTGGCCCGAATGCAGGCCGACGCCGTTGCCCCGGTGATGACAACTGTGTCGACGCCACAGGCATTGAGGTAGCTGTTCAGATTGGTGCCGCGAAATCCGCTGGCTTGTTTTTTGACGATCAGCATCTCGTTGTCCCGGCGTTCCAGACGGCTATCGATCTGCACCGCCTCTGACCCTGCACGCAGGACCTCCGCCGGGATTTTCTTGCCCCACAGGCCCATATCGCTGTGTTCACCTTCGATAATGTCATAGGCGGTGGTGGTGAAAACAATCGGCAGCCCCTTGGCCCGAAAGGCGGCAAGAACTTGTTGGACGGCTGGGATCACGGTGTCCATGCCCTCACACGTGAAAGCGTTATCTTCGCGGGTCCAGGCATTGGCCAGGTCGATATTGATCAGGGCAGGTTTGTTGCCCCAGCCAATACGCCTTTGAAAACCGCGGTTCTGATAAAGCTCGCTATCGGATGCGAACAATTTGTCCAGGGCTGCCTTAATCTCCGGATCCATGTCTTTCCCTCTCCCTAATAATATCTTTGACCACGATATACCGAATTGCAATCGCTTGCATACGCCTTGCTTGGCAACAGCATTTGAAACTAGGGTAGACGGGCAAATAAAATCGAACCAAATCGAGCGAGATAAATGTCGAGTGAAAATGCCACGGCCCGATTAAGAGCCGGCGAGGCACTTGCCGCCGTCGCCCTGGACAACGCCCGTGAAGTGGCACCTGTGTTGCGCGCAGCGGGTGACAAAATTGAGGCGGAGCGCAGCTTGTCCGGAGATGCCCTGGATGCCATGCACGGGGCGGAATTATTTCGCCTGACCCTGCCCCGGCGTCATGGTGGTGCGGAATTACCCCTGCCCCAATTAGCCCAAGTGGCCGAAATTATCGCCGCCGCTGACGCTTCTGCTGCCTGGTGTCTGGGACAGGCATTTGGTTGCGCCATGTCGGCTGCCTTTTTGGCTGAGGCACCGGCACGCGAAGTGTTCGATCCGGCTAACGCTGTGCTTGCCTGGGGTGCCGGTTTGCAGGGCAAAATGGTTGCCACGGATGGCGGCTATCTGGTCAGTGGCAGCTGGCGTTTTGCCTCCGGCAGTCATCACGCGACCTGGATCGGTGGCCATTCAAAAGTGTTCGAGGCTGATGGCAGCCCACGTTTAGGCGCATCTGGCCGGCAAGCGAACCGGACCGCATTGTTTCCGCGTAGCGAGGCGGCCTTCGCTGATGATTGGCATGTCATGGGCCTGCGCGGAACCCGCAGCGAAGGTTACACAGTTGAGAATTTATTTGTGGAGGAGGGCCTGACCTTTGATCGTGATACGCCCGGCGAGCGCCAGGTGGATGCGACCTTATTCCACCTGCACACGATAACAATATATGCCTCTGTCTTTTCCTCGGTCGCCATTGGTATTGCACAAGGTGCCTTCGATGATCTGCTTGCCCTAGGGCGAAAGAAAAAACCCAGGGGCGCACGCAGCACATTGCGCGACAGCCCCGTATTCCAAACCAGAATGGCGGAGATGGACGCGCAATTGGGTTCGGCGCGGGCCTATAAGCACGCCATCCTGACAGAAGTGTGGGAGCACCTGGATGGGGGCGGCGATCTCACAATGGCGGATCGGGCCCGCATTCGATTGAGCACAACCTATGCCATCAATGAAGCCACCTCGGTGATGGAACAAATCTATCGACTGGCGGGCTCCACCGCAATTTTCAACGACCAGCCGTTTGAACGGCGCTTTCGCGACATCCACGCCGTCTCACAACAAGTTCAGGGCCGGCACACCAACTTTGAAACAGTCGGCCGCTTTATGCTGGATCTGGACGTGGATACGATCTTTATGTAGGTGCTAAGAGAGCGGTCAGGAATACCGCACCTGCGCGGTACCTGGCGTGATGACGTCGCCGTTTTCGTTCTTGATGAAGATCTCCATATCCACGGTGCCTGCATCTGTATCAACAGCCGTGATAACGCCGCCTGACGTCAAGGTTTCGCCCAGATAGGACGCCCGACGGTTGGAATAGTTGAACTGCGCCAGGGTGCCGTTATCCCCCATCCAATTGACCACCACCTGGTTCAACCAATCGCCCTGCAGGGGGCCATCGATGACCACGCCGGGATGCTTTTCGACCTGGGTCGTATAGGTTTCATCATAGTGAATGCGATGGGGGTTCCAGATCGCAGCGTTATACAGGAACAACGAGACGTTGTTGGCCGTATGCTGGCGTTCCGGCAGGGCATCTCCTACCGACAGGGCGGCAATATCAATCGTCGTCATCGCAATATCCTCGTCTGCTTTTCTTGCATCACCATTTCGCCGGCCTCGGTTTTAACAACAAGGTCGTAGGAGACAAATATCAACGGGCCGGTGCTACCCTGCTTTTCGACCATTTCGCTCAACGAGCGGGTGGCGATCAGAACATCGCCAGGATGGATGGTGTGGTGAAAGGTCATTTCGGTACCCCCTGCCATAACCCGCTTCAAGGGCAGGTCGGGGATGAATTTGTCCACCGTGATACCGTCCGGACCCAATTCCTCCATCGGGACCAGGGGACGCAGGGCGCCAAACATGAACATGGCGGGGGCCTCATCGCCCTTCAGGTATTTTTCCAGGCGTTGTTCCGTTGCAATGGAATATTTAATGATATCGCTTCGATTGATCTCTATGCGTTGCGGCTCTTGACTGCGGCCAATCCAGGCCATCGCCGCATCGTCTATTAACTCACCCACTGGAAAAATCCTCTTCTAAACTCACTGTTCTAATTTTAGCCGCGGTGGATTCAACGGGTCACTGCAACACGGTCTCCAGCGTATGCGCGGGAGTTT
>JAPKBD010000021.1 GCA_028824965.1 Alphaproteobacteria bacterium
ACATCCAAGATACGCCGCCTAACCCTCCGTCACCAAAATTCGCGGTTAGCTCCGTTTTTGCCAACAAGACCTATTCCGAAATGCTTGGCTATGACAACCCGGCGGAAATCCTTGCTCTTCCCAATGTCCGCTCACTGCTTGCGGAAAATGAACACGAACGCTTGAATGAGTATTTGAAAACACGTCAACAGGGGGGAACTGCACCGGAAGAATATGAAGTGGAAGGTGTAAGACGGGACGGCACGACTATTTGGCTTCAACTATCCATCCAACCGGTAACCTGGGAGGGTCGGAATTTTATCGCCAACACAGTCGTCGATATAAGCGAACGAAAACGCGCTACAGAAGCGTTACGGGAAAGTGAAAAACGGTTCCAAAGTTTCGCCAACCTATCTGCTGACTTCTACTATGAGACCGATGCGAATTTTCGAGTTACACAAATTTCGGATCCCTACAAATTGGCCGGAGCCGATTTGACCTATTACATGGGTAAAACCCGCTGGGAAGTGCACAACAATGTCATTGATGGCCGGGATGAAGACGAAGAGATGCAAGCCATGCGGAAACTTGAAAGTTACCGCAATATTGAGCGGTATTCCGATATTTCGCCCGAACGATGGCTGCGGGTCAGCGGTGAACCAATATTTTCCGAGTCTGGCGATTTCCTGGGCTATCGCTGTGCCGCGACCGAAATCACAGATTTGCGGAAAAAACAGGCGGATTTGGCCCAAAGTGAAGAGAACTTTCGCCGGTTGGTCGAAGGCTCCCATCACGGCTTCTACATTCACGACCAACAACGTCCAATCTTTGCCAACCAGGCCCTTGCGGATCTGCTCGGTTATGAAAGTCAGGAAGAAATTCTGGCCCTGCCAAGCATTCTATCACTTTTTGCACAAGAAGAACGCGCAGATATCGATCAGAGATTCGTTAGACGGGGACGCGGCGAACCATCACCAACCCGATATGAAGCCATAGGGCTACATAAAGATGGGACAAAAGTTTCCCTGGATATTTCTATCCAGTACGTTGTTTGGAAAGGCAAGCGACTGATCAGCGCCATCGCCTATGACATCTCAGAGCAAAAACGCCTTGAGGAACATTTACGCCAGACGCAAAAAATGGAAGCAATCGGTTAGTTGACCGCCGGCATCGCACATGACTTTAACAATCTTCTCGCCATAATGATGGGGAACGTCGCCCTATTGGAATATCAACTAGGGTCCCATCACGCGTCCAGTCGACTGTTACAACCAACCATGCGGGCATTAAAGCAGGCCGTGACTTTGACCTCGCACATGCTCGCCTTTTCCCGCCAGCAACCGCTTCGTGTTCAAAAAACTGACGTCAACGCCTTGTTGCGCGACAGCCAACCTTTGATTGAAAGCAGCCTGGCCCAGGAAATTGTTGTTACCTACAATTTGGCATCGGAATTATGGCATTGCGATATCGATCCGACCCAGCTTGAACAAGTTCTTCTAAACCTATCCATCAATGCCCGTGATGCCATGGTGACGCGGGGAAGCCTGACAATAGAAACGGCAAATATCTCAGCCAACGAAAGCGATGAATATTCCGCCGACATGCGCGCAGGGTCCTACATAATGATTGCGGTGACCGACAATGGCGAAGGGATATCGGAAGAAGACCTGCCTCAAATATTTGACCCGTTTTTCACGACAAAGGGCATCGGCGCGGGGACCGGCCTTGGATTGAGCATGGTCTACGGCTTTGTAAAACAATCAAACGGGCACATTACCGTAGCGTCCACGAAAGGTGATGGGGCGACGTTTCGTATCTACCTCAAGGCATCTGAGGATACGGAAATACAATTGCCAATGGCCTGATGACGCACCTATCGCGCGCCCGCCATCCGGCCTGCGGCCCAATCATCCAGTGTCGCTGTGGCAAGGATATTGTGATCCTTGTCCAGGGTTTCAAATAACCGGCCATCGGATGTTTGCAGGCCAAAGAAAACAAGGGCGCCATTTGGTCCCGCCCGCTCCATATGGACATCGCCGCCTGGACTGCGGGCATAATCGCCAGCCTTTCGGACCGTGTGGGTCGTGGTGCCGTCCGCATTTGTTTCAAAGATATTCTGCTCCCCCTCCAACACCAACGTCGTCGTTGCAGCGAGATGGCGGTGAAAGTGGCAGAACGAATTAGCTGGCCAACGCATAATGAAATCCAAAGCGCCGACCTCCACCTGAGAGCCCAAAATTGCGATGTCATAGTTGATGGGATAATCAAACCTGGGACTGCCTTCAAAATGCACCCAGTTGAGATTGGCGGTATCGAACTTAAAGCTTTGGTCCATAAGGTTACCTTTGCCGAATTGAACGGGGTCGCCTTCGCGAGATTTGCTCTCGGATGACAGGGACGACTATAATGGAAAAAATGAATTTGGAAATCGCCGAAGGCCGATGGTGGCGATGGAGGAAACGATGGTTAAGGTAAATCTGCCCTTGTTGGAGGTTTCGGGTGCTGACTATGGCGACGATGAGGCGGCAATGGTCGACTATCGCGCCGACGGAACAGCGCGCGCCATGGCCATGGATAACCGTGGCCCCATCCGTTACGATGCAAACGGCAAATTACACCCAGATATTCTGGATGCCTATTCCCGGGCTGGTTTCTACGTCTTCGAAGATGTGTTGGGAGAGGCCGAACGAGCGGATTTGGAGCGGGATGTCGCCGATATACTGGACCGCGCGCCTGTAGCCAAAGATGCCAAGCTGGACAAACATGGCCGCCCCGCCCTGGGCGTGGATTGCCAGGCGCGTACCGTCGGTTGGGTCAAACCATTGTCTGATCCGAATGGCGGCACCGATGCCGCCTATGGCCGGCACCCCTCCAAGATGAACGAACCCACGCCGCCCAGCGACGCACCAGAACATGTGGTGCAAGTTGTCCTTGGTTCACTGCAATTTTCCGATGCCTGCCTGCGCATGTATGGCCATCCGGACCTATTGGCCGTGACGGAAGCCATCAACGGCCCCGATTTCACACCTTTCAACGATATTATCTGGATCAAGCACCCCCGCCTCGGGGCCTCGGTCGCCTGGCATCAAGACGGCTGGACCCATTGGGAAAATCCCGAACTGGATGAAAACACCCACGGCTTCAATATGATGGCGCAACTCTATGGCTGCGATGCGGCCAACGGTTTATGGGTTGTGCCCGGCTCTCACCGCATGGGCAAGGTGGACATCAAGGCTATGGTGGAGGTTGCGGGTTCCGACCGTTTGCCAGAAGCTGTACCTTTGATCTGTGCGCCGGGCGATGTGGCAATCACCAACCGACAGGCCATCCATGGTTCTTTCGCCAATACCTCCCCCAATGTTCGGGTCACCATCAACGTGGGCTCCCAGCGGCGGAAGTTTGTTCTTGGCGTAACCTCCGGCGGTCTGCACAGCCCCGTCGCCCTGTATGACGATGACTATATTCGTCAACGTTCCCGGGTGATCATGTACGGCATTGATGCCCGCCGTCAGCGCTACCCAGAGGAAACCCCGTATGTCTATGCCCCCTTGGCGGACAGGGAGGAACAGTACCGCTGGAATGACGCTGCGAAGGCGGACATGAAGGATTATAATATGCAGGACCTTGGCATTTAGCCGGCATCTGCTGGCAACACCATTAACGAAATCAATTTGAATTGAGAGTACCTACCCTTGGAAACAGAATTACAACGACCGCTGCCAACACCCATGACACCCGAAGCCATGCCCTATTGGGATGGCCTGCGGGAGGGTAAATTGATGCTGCCAAAATGCGGTGATTGCGACACGCCGTTCTTTTTTCCGCGCATCATCTGCCCCCATTGCCATTCCCGTAACATCGGTTGGATGCAGGCCAGTGGCAAAGGCACGTTATATTCCTTTCAGATCGCCTATCGCGCCCTGAACCCTCATTTCAAGATCCCACCGCCCTACGTCCTGGCTATGGTTGAGTTGGAAGAAGGCCCGCGCATCATGTCCAACCTGATCAATATTGAGGCCGATCCAGCCGTTGTGAAAATTGGCATGGCCGTGGAAGTGGTTTACGAAAAACAGACAGACGAGGTCACAATCCCGCTGTTCCAACCGGCATCCTAAACGCCGGGCAATAGCGACTGCGACCCCTCAACAGAATATTTATGGAAGCGTGAAATGAAAGAATTATCAAATTCGGTGGCCATTGTTGGTGTCGATGAATCGGATGAAATGGGCACCTTGCCCCATGTCAGCCAGTTAAGCCTGCACCTCCAAGCGATCCACAATGCGGTTACCGATGCGGGCCTGAAAGTCTCGGACATCGATGGTATCTTCACCGCCGGGCAACATTCCCCGGCCCTGTTGGGCGAAGCCCTGGGCATCACGCCCCGCTATGTGGATGGCACCACGGTGGGCGGCTGTTCGTTCATCATGATGGTCGGCCATGCGGTCGCCGCTCTGCACCACGGGCTGTGCGATGTGGCCGTGATCTCCCATGGGGAAAGCGGGCGTTCGGGCACAGGCGTCACCCGGAACCGGGATACCTCCCTGTCCGGACAGTTCGAAATGCCCTATGGCTTTGGCGGCGCGCCCACCTATTTTGGCATGATCACCAACCGGCACATGTATGAATATGGTACCACTTTGGAAAACTGGGCCGATGTTGCGGTCTCTACCCGCGCCTGGGCCGGCCTGAACCCAAAGGCCAAATTCCGGGACCCCATTACGGTTCAAGATGTGTTGGACTCCCCACCGTTGTTCTACCCCTTTAATCTTTTGAACATCTGCCTGGTCACGGATGCAGGCGGCGCCGTGGTTCTGACCCGGGCCGACCGAGCCAAGGATTGCGCCAAGAAACCGGTTTACGTGCGCGGTGCGGGCGAAGGTACGGAGCATACCCTGGTCACCAATATGACCGATATCCCCCACAGTAAGGCGACGGCCCTCTCAGGCAACAAAGCGTTCGAGATGGCGGGTGTGACCCATAGCGATTTCGATCACATCATGCTTTACGATGCCTTTACCTCCGGCCCGCCAATGATGTTGGAGTCTCTGGGGTTCTGCAAACCCGGCGAAGGTGTGACATTCTTTGAGGACGGCAAATCCACCCCAGGCGGCACCCTGCCCATCAATACCAACGGTGGTGGTTTGTCCTATACCCATTCCGGCATGTACGGCATTTTCCCCATCATCGAAGCCGTCCGCCAACAGCGCGGCGAATGCGGTGACCGCCAGGTTCCAGGTGCCAAACTATCCCTGGTCAACGGCATGGGCGGCATGCTGTCCGCAGCCGGCACGATCGTGCTGTCACACGAGAGGTAGCCCACCTTCACTCGTCAGTAGCGGGCCATCTCCGGGTCCACGGCCAGGGCCCAGGCGTCTATACCGCCTGCCAGATTGTGGACGTTGGTAAATCCGTTGCCGCGCAGAAAGTGTGCGACCTGATCACTGCGTCCACCGTGATGGCACATAATCACAAGGGGATGGTCCCTGGGCAGTTCGCCCAGGTGCTGTGGCACCTGCTGCATGGGTATGCACAAACTGTCGGAAAGGGCACAGACCGCAACCTCATTCGGCTCCCGCACATCCAATAATGTGTGGGCCACGCCGTCTAACCGCGCCCGCTCCAATACCCCAACCTCAATATCAAATCCCCAGCTAGTCATAAACGCTCCCTCATTTTTTCTATTTTTCAGCTGATGAATATAGCTCAACTAAATGAATATGATGGGTCTAAATCTAAGTGGGCGGAAAAGAAGTGATTTTTCGCGGTCATTTGAAAGACAACCAATTATATCACCTCCTACTTGCCTTTAATTCGCCTATCTATTTGATAGCTTAGCCAAGGCAGCCTTTGCTTTTTCATGCCCTTGCGCGGCCGCCTTGCGATACCACATTAGAGCAGCGGCCGAGTCCGCTTTTATTCCAAGACCGTACTCAAGTGCAGTACCGTACATAAATTGTGACTTTGGTAATCCCTGTTGTGCAGCCTTGTGAAACCATTGCACTGCCGATACCTTGTTTTCTCGAAGAACTTTTCCTGTAAACTGGAGGACGCCAATCAATTGCTGTGATTTTGCGTTTCCATTCTCCGCCGCCTTACGATGCCAGCCAATGCCTTGTTCAATATCCAGTTCAACATGTTTACCTTTGATATATAGATCGCCTAATGCTGCCTGGGCGCCAACATAATCCTGTTCCGCAGCCTGGCGGTACAACCTGACTGCCATTGTGACGTCCCGGGGTACACCCCGGCCATAAATATGCATTAAAGCCAGGGCGGTTTGGGCAGAGGCCGAGCCTTTGTTGGCTGCCTGCCGGTACCACTTGGCAGCTTCAGCATTGTTCTCGGCAACCCCTTGCCCCAACTGATACATCATACCAAGGACCGTTTGCGCAATCTGATCGCCACCCATAGCGAGCGGTCTAAACATTTCAAGCGCCGCAGGGTAGTTGCCCTTTTTATATGCCGCCATGGCATCGTGAATTTGCCCTGCCCAACCAGGCGACAGCAATCCAAGAAGTAGAACAATGGCAATTGAGAAAAACATAAAGGTTCTACGGATCAAATTCGCCTACGACTTTAAGTTCAAACAAATATTATCAAAACAATTATAAGGAGCGAGGCATTTTTGTCAGCTAAATTCCTGACCACATCGCGGCCGAGGAATGCGGCTCAAATTGCCACCCACCTTCACGTTGCGGTGCGGCTCGGGCATAATGTTAATGATCGTAGAAGTAAGGAGCACAAACCATGACAAATCTGCCAATTTTGCCGACCATGGGCGTGGGCAGTTACGCTATTCCGGGCTGGATGCATTTGTTTCGCAGGCATATGCGGGATGCGGCAGCGCCTATGGATGTGGCGGAGGCGTTTGAGGATGCGACCCGGCTGGCCATTGCGGATCAGGTTGAGGCGGGCATCGATATTGTTTCCGATGGGGAGCTGCGCCGACAGCGATTTGTCTATGAGATGTATGACCGCATCAGCGGTATTGCCCGAATGGAACGGCCCCGCAGACTTGGGGTGCCGGGCTATGACATGGCACCGAAATTCTATGCGACGGATAAGGTTGATGCCCCTGATGGATTGGGTCTGGTCCAGGAGTACGAAGATCTGGCCCGGTTGGCACCTGGGCAACAGCTGAAGATCGCGTTCCCGGGGCCGCTGACATTCGCCGATTCCATCCTCACCAGTCCACATTATGGTGACGGACCTGACGCGCGGGACGCCTTGATGGATGATGTCATCGCCATGCTGAAGCGGGAGGTTGCGGACTTGCGCGCTGCCGGTGCTGAATTCATTCAGATAGACGAGCCCGGCCTGACTTTTTGGCCGGAACGGCGCAGCCTGACGGAAGCTGCCGATTGCATCAACCAGGTGGTTACGGGCCACAACGACAACACCGCCGTGCACGTTTGTTTTGGCAACAACTCCTCCCGCCCAACGTCACCCCGTGGCATGAAGCGCTTGTTGGGGGGCATGGACAAATTGGAGACCCGAATGCTGGTGTTGGAATTCGCCAATCGGGAGATGGCTGAGCTGGACATGCTGGGCCCGCTGTCAGAACGATACGATATCGCCGCCGGTGTCATCGATGTGAAATCATTTCACGAAGAAAGTGCTGACGATGTTGCCGCACGCATTCGTGAAGTTTTACGATATGTCCCGGCTGAAAAACTGACGGTCACCGCAGATTGTGGATTTTCCGCCATTCCGCGCTGGTTGGCACGGAGCAAAACCCAGGCAATGGTGGCTGGTGCACGTCTTGTGCGGGGTGAAATTTAGTCATTCCGTTAACCTCGTTTATTCACCTGTTGTTAGGCATCAAGAGCCGATAATGCAGTTTGCTAGAATAGCGCAGGCCGTTTCAAGCCCATACTAGATTGGTTTTTTGGCGCGGCGGCGAATAACCGATGAGTTAAAATGACATCAAACGTTATTCCATTACCCGGAGTTGGACTTGGCCCGCAATTGCCGTTGCGCCAGGATACCGACTCCGCTGTGCAAGCATCGAAATCTTCTGATGCGGCCGAGGCGACTGGAGGCGCAAAAGGCTTCGCCGCGGCAAAGCAGGCTCATAGTGCGGACGATGGCCACAATCATGGTGCTGGGCATGGTGCTGGGCATGGTGCTGGGCATGGTGCCGGTAATGGTGCCGGTAATGGTGCCGGTAATGGTACCGGACACAGTGGCGAGGCAAAAAAATCCAGCCCCGCCCAACCGCAATCGCCGGTCAATCTGAACAGCCTTCTCTCAGCCCAAGAACACGGCAACAGGCCGGAAAGTGCTGGAAAGACTGCGCCTGCACCGGAACAATCAAACAGTCAGCCGGTTGAGCTAAATGACGATCAGCGAAACCAGGTCGCGCTGCTTAAGAAAGCGGATGCGGATATCCACCGCCACGAACAGGCGCACGCCGCAGCCGGTGGGCAATATGCGGGCGCGCCACAATATGGCTATACCGATGGCCCGGACGGCAAACGCTATGCCACATCAGGTCATGTCTCAATTGATGCATCCGCCGTACCTGGTGATCCAAAAGCAACAATCGCAAAAATGGACGTGGTCCAACTGGCCGCTAATGCACCGGCTGAGCCGTCCAGTGCCGATCGCTCAGTCTCAGCACAGGCTGGTGCCACCAAGCAGGCCGCCCAAATAGAATTGCGCCAATATACAGCTACCGAAAAAGCGGAAACCGCTGATACCGACGAGGCAAAGGGCCCGACAAACACTGCAGCGGCAGCCGTCGCGGGCACCCGTGATAACACGTCAGAGGTTTCCGGACCCAGTTCCAGTCCAGGTAATGGCTTCGTCCAAGGTTTCGCCTTTGGCGAAACACCCAGCATCAACAAAGAAACCGCTGCTGCTGAGCGGAAGCCAACGGCATCTGATGTCGTCGCCTCCGTCTCCCCCGCTGCCGCCGCAGCTGCCTATGCCGCCGCCCCGATGAGTGCGATCATCGGCAGCTAACGACGTAACAGCTTATATTCAGGCGTCTACGCCTTGGCGGCCGTCGCCTCAATCTCAATCAACATATCGGGCGATGCCAAACCATCGACAATCAACAGGGTTGAGGCCGGCAGGGTCGCATCACCTATGACTTTTTTGCGGGCGGCGCGGTAATCTTCAATACTGCGGGGGTCTGTCAGAAAGACCGTGAACTTCACCAGGTCCTTTTTCGCCATGCCGTTTTCTTTCAGGCAATTCAGAATATTGCGAAAGCACTGTTCCGCCTGCTTGCGCCCGCCTGCCTGCAACTTGCCCTTAGCGTCAATGCCGACCTGGCCGGATATGATCAGCCATTCCGCATTGGCGGGCACTTTGACAGTGTGGGAATAGGCACCGGCCGGTTTGGCATTGCCCTTGGGGTTCACGAATTCGTTCATAACAGTAACCTCCCTATCGTTGTTGTTTGAACCATTCGATCTTAACCGACTGTGCTGTAACCGCCACTGACAGAAATGATCTGTCCGGTAATCCAGGCGGCCCCGGATGAGGCGAGAAACGCGATCATGGGCGCGATGTCCTGAGGTTGGCCAATACGGCCGGAAGGATAATTTCGCACGATCTTGGCCATGTTTTTGTCCAACCAGGCCTTGTCGCTATGGCCGGTTTCCACCAGCCCCAGGGCAACGAGATTGGCAGTGATACCGTCACGGCCGAATTCCTTGGCCAGGGATTTCGTCAGTGCGATCACCCCGCCGCGGGAGGCCGCGGTAATGGCCAGATTTTTCTCACCCACCCGCGCACTGTCACCGGCCAGGGAAATGATCCGCCCATCGCCAGACGCTGCCAGATAACCCGCCGCCGCGTGGCAGCAATGGATGACGCCATACAGGCCCACATCGATCTGGGCATGCCAATCAGCGGGCGTCGTCTCAACAAACTTCTGTGGTGCGACATAGCCTGCATTGTTGACCAAAATGTTCAGGCCACCGAAATCCGCCGCCACCTGATCAACCATTGCCTTTGTGGCATCATAATCCGTGACGTCCCCGCCATAGGCCCGCGCCGTGCCGCCACTGGCCTCGATCTCACCCACCAAGGCATCCGCTGCCTCTTTCGAACCGCGATAGTTGATCGCAACCGATGCGCCTTCATTCGCCAGCGCCAGAACAATTTCCCGTCCCACGTCCCGCGCACCGCCGGTGACCAAGGCCACTTTACCGCTCAATCCTAAATCCATAATTCTTCCTATTCCTGTTTCGCTATAACCAGCCGGAACAGACGCTCCGGCGTGATCGGCAACTCGTTGATATCTATACTCATAGGGGCAAGCGCATCAGTGATGGCATTGGCAATAGCGGCAGGCGCGCCAATGGTGCCGCCTTCCCCCATACCACGGAAACCACCGGGATTATCCGGTAAAACGGTTTCCAGGTGATGCACCACCATATTCGGAATTTCCACTGCTGTCGGCACAACATAGTCCATCAGAGAGGCGGTTTGGATTTGCCCAACCCCATCATGGACCACCTCCTCCATCAAGGCAGCACCGATGCCTTGGGCCACACCGCCGTGAATTTGACCATCAACAATCATCGGATTGATCACACGGCCACAATCTTCGGCGACGACATAATGCTGTACGCTCACATGATAGGTTTCCGGATCCACCTCAACCACCGCCAAATGACTGGCCGGCGTTGTGGTGCCAAAATAAGGATCGTACATACGGGTTGCCTCCAACTCGATACTTTCCCGCAACTCCCGTGGCAAGCGCCCCATCTCGGAATAGACCGCGCGGGCGAGCTCCCGAAAACTCAGGACCCGGTCCGTGCCTTTGACAAATATCCGGCCGTCCGCAGCATCGATATCGCCTGCATCCGCTTCGAATATATGGGCAGCGGCCCGAATGACCTGGTCCCGCACAGCGCGGGCGGAATTGATCGCCGCGCCGCCCGCCAACACAGTGCTCCGCGATGCATAGGTGCCCGTGCCATGTGCAACCACGGCACTGTCCCCCTGGATCACATCGACATCTTCGACACGGACGCCAAGTTCGCTCGCCACCACTTGCGCCAAGGTAGTTTCCAAACCCTGCCCTTGCGATGCGACACCAAAATAGGCAGTTACTGCACCGGTGGAATCGATCCGCACCGTTGCCGTCTCTGTCCCCGTATTGACCGGCATCCCCGGCGCCACCGCGATGCGGGAGCCAAGGCCCGTCAACTCTGCATATGATGCCAGCCCGATCCCGACCCAACGGCCCTGGGCCCGCGCCGCTGCTTGATCCCGGCGCAATTCGTCATAGGTCTCCGCCACCTTGTCGAGGCATTCCATAAAGCCCGCCCGGTCCCAGACAATGCCCGAGGCGGATTTGTAGGGAAATTCCTCTGCCCGCACCATGTTGCGCCGACGCATCTCCAATGGATCCAGGCCGAGTTTCGCCGCAGCCATGTCCATCAGACGTTCCATAACGAATGTCGAGATAGGCCGGCCGACACCGCGATAAGCCCCGGTCGGGGTTTTCGAAGTGGCGACTGCACGGACCCGGCCAAAATAATTCGGCACCCGATAGGGCCCCGGCAGGAAGGAGACGACCTGCACCGGTTCAATCGCCGCCGTCCAGGGATAAACCGAATAGGCCCCCACATCGCCGATGACTTCGGCTCGCAGCCCCAAAATATGGCCCTCACCATCGCAGGCCAGTTCCGCCTCAACATGCTCATCAAAAGCCTGGTTGGTGGTCATCAAGTCTTCCAGACGATCGGACAGCCACTTTATCGGATGGCCCAACTGCCGGGCGATAATGCAAACCAGCACTTCTTCCGGGTACAACGCGCCCTTACCGCCGAAACCACCGCCCACATCGGGTGCGACGACGCGTAGGCGATTGCCAGGTATATCCAGCATCTCAACCAGTGCATCGCGGATAATACCGGGAATTTGCGTGGTGGAATGCAGGGTCAATGATCGGCGGCCCTGGTCATAGTCTGCCACATAGCCGCGGTTTTCCATGGCGCTCGGAGACTTGCGATGCATACGGAAATTGCCGCTGACCCGGACAGCCGCCGCTTCCAACGCCTCCTCCAGATCACCACGTTGAAAGGTGCGGGCGGCCAGAACATTGGTGCCCGCATCTTCATGGAGCAACGGTGCACCCGCCACTGCATTGGCGATCGGGTCAATGACATCAGCCAACGGTTCATAACTGACCATGATTTGTTCGGCGGCGTCTTCCGCCAGATAGCGGCTGTCCGCCACCACAGCAACGACGGCCTCGCCCACGTAACGCACCTTATCGCGCGCCAGCACAGGCAATTCCGTTGCGTGATAATCCGCCATGGTTGACGTGGCCCGAATCGGGTTCATGTGGCTTTCAATTTCGGCAGCTGTAAATATCGCCTTCACACCAGGCATGACCGCTGCATCGGCGCAATCAATCTCCACAATTAAGGCATGGGCATGATCGCTGCGCACGAAGGCCACATGCAACATCCCGGGTAGGTTCAGATCGTCAATGAACCTACCCTGCCCAGCTAACAGGCGTGGGTCTTCCACCCGCAGTACACGGGCACCGATGGTTTTGGGCCTGGCGTCAACGTCCATGTTCGGCATCGACCACCACGCGGATCGCCTTCACCACATTTTCATAGCCCGTACAACGGCACAGATTACCCGACAACCCTTCGCGAATTTCCGCATCGGTCGCTAATGGATATTTGCGCAACAGATCGACCCCGGTCATCAACATACCCGGCGTACAAAAGCCGCATTGCAAAGCGTGGTGTTCCTGAAACGCGGTTTGTAGCGGGTTCAGATTTTCGACAGTGCCTAAACCTTCGACAGTCTCAACCTCGCCATCGTCCGCCTGCACCGCAAAACATAAGCAAGAGCGGACGCTGTCACCATTCAGGATAATGGTGCAGGCACCACAGACGCCCTGTTCACAGCCCACATGGGTACCAGTCAGACCTAATTTATGGCGCAGAAAATCCGCCAATAAAAGGCGCGGTTCCACCTCACGCTCATATATCGTGCCGTTGACAGTAACCTTAATCATGCCGCCCGCTCCCACGCTGCCGTCAAGGCACGGCGTGTCAACACACCCACCAGATGCCGGCGATAATCGGCTGAGCCATGCAGATCACTATTGGGCGATACTTCATCCATGGCCGCAACTGCTACCGCCGCAATGCTCGCCCGGTCTTTCAACAGACCTTCGGCAGTTGTCAGGCGCAGCGGTGTTTCATGAGCGCCGATGGCAACAATGCGCGCCTCGGCAACCGTATCGCCTGAAAGATGAACCGTGGCGCCAACAGCGGCCAGCGCGAAATCGCCGGAACGGCGGGCCATTTCCTCGAAACCCCAGCCGGTGCCGGGGGCCAGACTGGGCAATTGGATCTCAGTCAGGATTTCATCGTCGGCCAGATCTGTGGCCAAAGCACCTTCATAGAAATCCCCTGCCGGGATAACACGGCGGGTCGTCTTCAATTGCGCGTTCAGTAACAATGCCAGGCCCGGCCATTCTGCCGCCGGGTCCCCATGACATAGACTGCCGCCAATGGTTCCGCGATTGCGGATTGCCAAATGAGCCACATGGGCCATCGTAGCCGTGACGATGGGAAAGTGTTTTTGCATCAGATGGGATGTCTCGACTTGGTGATGCTTGGTCATCGCGCCGATACGCAATCCGTCGTCGTCTTCCCTGATATCATCCAGACCAGGAATGCGGGAGATGTCCACCAACAATGACGGTGCCAGCAGCCGAAAATTCATCATGGGCACCAGGCTTTGTCCGCCGGCCAGAACCTTTGCCTCCTCCCCGCCCAGGGCAGCAACCGCTGCTTCTATTGAGGTTGGCGCAAGATACTCAAAGGCGGGGGGTTTCACGCTCTACAGGCCCCGGAAGTTGGCTTTGCGCTTGCCATGAAAAGCTTCCACGCCTTCCTTAAAATCTTCCGACATGCGCAGGCGGCCATAAGCGTTACCTTCAATTTCGATACCGGCTTCGACCGTCGTATTCTGTGCCGCGTTCAAGACACCCTTGATGGTCCGTTGGGCCAGGGGCGAAAACTCCCGCAGCTCATCGACAAAGGCGTCAACGGTTTCCTCCAACTTATCATCAGGCACACAATCAAGAACAAAGCCCCAATCCTTGGCCTCCGCCCCAGATACCCGGCGGGAGCGGAAGGTCATATCCTTGGTCCGTTGAATGCCGATCATGTGCAGCAAACGGATGGAGCCGCCTGACCCGGGGATCTGCCCAATGCGCTGTTCCGGCAAGGCGAACTGCGCCGTCTCGGAACAGATGCGGAAATCACAGGCGAGTGGTAACTCGAACCCAACGCCAAAGCTATAACCACGGATCTGCGCCACCACCGGCTTATGACAGCGAGACGGTGCGGCAATATTATCCGCCAAACGGGAGACATGCTCCGGTGAGGCCGCAAGGAAGCCCGCGATGTTTCCGCCCGATGAAAAATTCTTCCCCTCCGCCCGCAAAACAATGACCCGCACCCGGTCATCAACATCCAACTCCTCAAACACCAGGCGTAACTGGTCCCGCTGGGCGATCTCAATTACGTTCAAGGGCGGGCGGTCCAGGATGATATCCGCACGTTGCTTTTCCGCATTAATCTCAACCCGGAAACCATCAAGGTCTTCCAAAATTTTAGCGCGCTGGCCCTCGAATGAATTGGTCATGTCGTATTACTCCTGAATTACGTATCTGTTGTGTATTCGCCGTCAACCAACATGCGGCGAAGGATTTTTCCCACCGGCGATTTCGGCACCGACTTGATAAAGACATAGGCGCGCGGCCGTTTGAAGGGAGGCAGATCGGATTTTAGGCACCATTTGTCCAAGTCACCCTGGTCCACATCCCCATCCGTACTGGCGCGACGAACAATGAACGCCGTCACCACCTGGCCCCAACGGGGATCGGGCAGACCGACGACGGCAACCTCTGCAACGCTTTCGTGCAGTGACAGCACGCTTTCGATTTCAACGGGCAGAATATTCTCGCCGCCCGAGATAATCATATCATCCGTCCGGCCCGTGACGAATATATCGCCTTCTTCATCGCGATAGCCAATATCGCCAGTGTAATACCACCCATCATGTAGGGATTTTTTATCCGCATCCGGACGCTTCCAATAACCTTCAAAGCTTTCATCACTATCTAGTGCAGCGATAATCTGGCCCTCTTCCGAACCCGTCACCAAATCATCCGGGCCGCGGGCATCAAGAGCGATAATACGAATTTCCTGGTTTAGGCCCGCCTTGCCCGCCGATCCCGGCTTGGCAGCCGCCTTCGGCTCAATGGTGAAGGTATAAATTTCTGAGGAGCCGTAGTGATTGACGAACAGCTCCGGCGCGAACGCCCGTTCTAGATCCTGCAACAGACCGTCGGTCATGGCCTGACCGGCGAAACCAAGCTTGCGTACGGATGATACATCCGCCGCTGCGAAGTCCGGGCAGTTCAACAGGTCATGATACAGGGTCGGCACCAAATACAAATTGGTGATCCGGTGCAGAGCGATCAGGGCCAAAGCCTCGCCAGGATCATAGCGGCGCTGACAAACAAAATGGCCGTTGATCAGAACGGAGGCCAGTAAAGATCGCACGCCCATGGTGTGATAAAGCGGCATGACGCCCAACGTCACTTCGCCACGGGCATATTGATTTTGCGCCACATGAGCCAACGCCGCCGCGCGTTCTGCCCCCTGCCGCCGAGGTACACCTTTACCGCGCCCCGTGGTGCCGGAGGTATAGAGCATGACAGAGATGTCCTGCACATTCGCCCGCGTTGCCGCTTTTGCCGCCGTGTGAGACAACAGGCCCTCCCAGTCCTGGTCAACGTTGATGCCTGGAATATCTGTGGCCACAATCTCCCGTGTCGCGTCCTCGAACACCACGGTCTTGGCCTCCGCATCGTTGAGGACATAGTCGAGTTCTTCTTTGCTGGCGCGCCAGTTCAAGGGCGTGATGGCCAGGCCCGCGATTTGTGCCGCCATATGCAGGGTCGCTGCCTCATACCGGTTTTGCAGGACAGTGACAAAATGATCACCGCGCTTCAGGCCAGCTGCGTCCAGACCCGCGACCAGCGCCAGGATATCGTCCTGCCAGGCTGCGTAGGTCAAAGTCTTGTCGCCATCGGAAATCGCCTGCGCATCGGGCATACGCATGACACTTGCCAGCAGGCTTCGTCCCAAATCAAACATGCTTATACTTTCCCGAATACATCTAGAGCCGCCTTAACGATGCCATCATAACCCGTGCAGCGGCAAATATGGCCGGAAAGAACATCACGGATGCGCGCCTCATCCGCATCAGGTTCGTCCGCGCGCAGCTGGGTCAGGGACATCAAAATGCCCGGCGTACAGAAACCACATTGCAGGCCATGGTGTTTTTGCATGGCTGCCTGCAAATCGTTGAGGCCATCCGGTGTAGCCAGGCTTTCCACGGTATTCAGGGTCTTGCCTTCAACCTGCACGGCATACAGCAGGCAAGACCGCACCGCCTTGCCATCCACCTGAATAGTGCACGCCCCGCACGATCCATGTTCACAGCCGACGTGGGTGCCGAACGCGCCCAATGTCTGGCGCAAAAAATCGCTCAACAATAGGCGCGGTTCCCCGTCGCCCTCGACCACGCGGCCATTCAGGGTAAAGCGAACCGTGTGCTTTTTACCTGCCTCAAGATAGCGCATTTTGCACCTCATCCGTGACCCGCCGGCCGATCCGCCGGACGAGCTCCCGACGATAGCGGGCCGTTGCGTGCTGGTCGTCCGCGCCGCCCAAGGCCCAGGCGAAATCGTTTAACGCTTCATCCATGACCGGCCAGGTCAGGTCAATCACGCCAGGTGTGTCCGCAACACCGCCGACGCCCAGGCGCACGCCGTCGCTATTGCCCACAGCACCTATCGCAACGATGGCGAAATCGCCATGCCGCTGGGCCACTTCCTCGAACGCAAATTTTTGCCCGGGTCGCGCCAAGGGAAATCGCGCGGCGACAATCATTTCATCCCCTGCTACGGCTGTCGCCATCATGCCGATTTGAAACTCGGCCGCAGGAATGATCCGCCTGCCCCGCTGGCTGCGCACGAAAACATCGCCGCCCAACAACGCCAGGGCCAGGGGTAGTTCGGAACTGGGATCGGAATGGGCCAATGACCCACATACCGTGCCCCGCGCCCTGGTTTGATAGTGCCCCACCCAGGGCAGCATTTGCGCCAATAAGGGTTGGTATTCCGCCAGGTCCGGCCAGGCCAGCAGGTCCGCTTGGGTAACGCCGGCACCAATTTCTATAGCACCGTTGGCAACATCGATGGTCTGTAATTCGGCCAAGTCTGAGATATCGATCAGAACCTCCGGTGTGGCCAGCCGCATGTTCATCATCGCGCCCAGGGATTGGCCACCGGCGCAAATACGAGCGGCCTCCCCCTTCTCGGCCAACAAGGCCAGGGCTTCGCCCAAATTATCCGGCTGAGCATAGTCGAAGGCTGCAGGCTTCATGGGCGCAACCCCAACCAAGTCATAATTCGCTCCAACAGACCAGGCACCGAGTCTACGGTACCAACTTGACCGACCAGGCGCTTAAAGAACTGATTGATCAAGGCACGCGCGGCACCATCCATCATACGGCCCCCTACCGCCGCGACCTTGCCGGATATCTGCACTGTGTATGTATAGTCAACCTGGGTGCCGCCATCAGTCACGGTCAATGTTACCCGGCCCATCCCCTGGGATGACCCTAATGGACCTAGAGCGCCACCCGTCAAACATAAGGAACGCGGTGCATCCAAATCCTGCAAGGCAACCGTCGCAACAAAGCGTCCTTTCACAGGGCCCGCACCTAGGGTGACGTCGGCCCGATAGGCGTTTTCGCCCGTCATGGTCAGGGCATGGCAACCAGGGATCACGGCGGCCAATTTCGTCTCGTCCAATAGTATGGCCCAAACCTCGTCGGGCGGAGCCGGCACCAGCATACTGCCCTGACCCTGCAAGGCATGACCATCAACAGTGTCGAGTGCGGGTGCGGGCACAGGTGTCGTCGCCGGTTCCTCTTCCCCCAATAATATTTCCGCTAGGTTTGAGCGGGTCAGGGGCAGTGTCGTCAGCTCCACCCCCACCGCATCGGCAACGGCATTGGCGATACAGACCGGCGTCGACATACAATTGCCTTCGCCCAGGCCCTTGGCACCAAGGGGCGTAAAGGGGGATAGTGACTGGTCATGCAAAATGGTCAGATCCGGCATCTCCATAACCGTGGGGGCGAGATAATCCGCCAAGGTGCCGGCCTGAAAACTGCCGTCGGGGGCATAAGACAATTCTTCTAACAACGCCGCGCCCATCCCCTGGGCGAAGCCGCCCCTGATCTGGCCGTCCGCCAACATAGGGTTCAGCAGCCGGCCCGCATCATGCATAGTGACGTACTTATCGATCCGCACCGCGTAAGTGTCCGGGTCTACCTCGACGCCGCAATAATCAAAGATGAAGCCATAGGCGCCTGAGGAATTGATGCGATCTCCCTCGTCAGGTTCCGCCAACTCTGGCATATTCCAGAACGCGGTTTCGCGCAGGCCCGCACCAGCGGCATCAGGAATAGACAGAGGCGACCAATGGGCCTTGGCTGCAGATCGCCCCAAAGGCAGGAAATTGTCCGGATTGCTGCGGGCAAAGATGCGGCCATTGCCGTATGCCACATCCTCCGCTGGCACGTTCAAATCAGCCGCTGCGATTAAGCTCAAGCGTTCGCGCAACTGCAAGGCCGCCGTGTGTGTTGCGCCTGCCACGGCCCCTGCGAAGCGGGAGGCGTAGTTGCCCGACGCAATAGTCCAGGGGTCCTTGGCGGTGTCATGTTCGGTTGAGACTGCAACCTCGCCCGGATCACAGGCGAAAACGTCAGCCACCACCTGGGCCAGGACCGTGCGATGACCCTGCCCTTGGGGCACGGATGATACGGCAACTGAGATCGCACCGGAGGGATCAAAGGCCACCGTGGCCGTGGCCAACGCGCCATTCTTCGGCCCTGACCGTTCACGCTGTTCGGGGCTTAACAACGTGGTGATGTAACCCATGTTGGAGATCGAAGGCTCTATCACCGCTGCCATGCCAATGCCGTACATGCGCCCTTCCGCCCGCGCAGCATCCCGACGGGCGATCAGTTCGGCCAAGCCGCCATCCTGGACCGCACGGTCAATACTGCCTGCATAGTCACCTGAATCCAACAGCGCGCCCGGCGCGGTGCGATAGGGCATAGCCTCCGTCGGCACGAGGTTCCGTCGGCGAATTTCTAATGGGTCCAGGCCCAGCCTGGCCGCTGCCTTGTCCATCAGGCGTTCGAGGGGGAAGTAAATCTGCGGCCCGCCAAAGCCACGCATCAGACCTGTCGGTGTCTTGTTGGTCACCACCACCCGGTTATGTATGGCGAGGTTCTCAATGGCATAGGCACCAGTCATATTGCCATGCATGCGATAGATGGTTGCCGGTTCCGGTGCCCGTAGATAGGCCCCGCAATCTTCCAGCTGATCATAGTCCAGGGCCAGAACCCGGCCCTCATCGTCCAACGCAGCGCGCAATGTTGTCACCCGGTTAGTCGCGGAGGTGGCAGCCACCAGATGCTCCAACCGATCCTCCACCCACTTCACGGGCCGGCCCGCGACCCGCGCAGCCACGCCCAAGGCCACCACGTAGGGAAAGACGGCCTGCTTCACGCCATAGCTGCCACCGGAATAGGGCGGCGTTTTCAAGCGCATCCGATTGCCAGGTACCTTCAATGACCGGGCCATGATGGTGTGCAGGGTATAAGGGCCCTGAAAATTCGCCGTCACTTCAAACGCATCTGCACCCGGATCATAATCCGCGATGACACAAAAACATTCCATAGGCGTGCAGGAATTTCGTGGATAAGCGTACGTGCCCTCAACCACATGGGCGGCAGTGGCAAAGGCCCCCTCCGGGTCACCATAACGAAAGCGCCGGTCGTGGAGCACATTGCCCCTCGTGCCCGGATGCAAAGGCGGGGCATCCACGGCGGCCACGGGATCGATCACGGGGGGCAGGGCGAGGTATTCCACCACAATGGCATCCAGGGCATCTTCCGCCAGATAGCGGTCCTGCGCCAGGACGATGGCCACCGGCTCCCCCACGTAGCGGACCCGGTCAATCGCCAGGGCATATTGCGGTGCATCGACCTTCACGCCGGTGATAAAGGGCGTTGAATACTCCAGCATATCCGCCCCGGTGATCACAGCAACGACGCCGGGCATGGCTGCGGCAGCGGCGGTATCTATGGTGCCAAATTCGCCATACGCGATGGGGGAGCGGAGGAAGGCCGCGTGGCAGGCATTGACAGGCGTGGGCAGATCATCGGCGAACCGGCCCAGCCCCCGCAACAAAGTCGGGTCCTCCACACGCGGCATAGAGCGTCCGACCCAATTACCAACCGCGTCGCCGTCTGGGGCCGTATCTGAGGTGCTGTTCACGTTGCGAAACCTGTTTTCATGCTTCGCGCAGTACGCCACATGCGAGCCAAAAAGAGAAGGCCCGAAGCGATATCTCTATCACTTCGGGCCCTCGGTAACGTCTATGCTAGTTTCCCGCGTCCATGCACTGACGGACAATTTCTTACGGGAGGCCTAGATGCCTGTCAACGCTATTTTGTGGCCAAAGCACCTCTAACTACCAAATCTAGCGTTTCCCCGATCTTTCCCACGCCTCTAGCTGGGTTCGCAATGCCGCGACAAAAGCTAAGGGTTGATCGAGGATAAGATGATGATGGGCCGCCGGTATCACCACCAACGGCGCACCCGGCCCCATCAGGCCATGGGTATAGGCCGCCATTTCGTCCGTCACCAAGGCGCTTTCCGCCGCAATAAACAGGGCTGAGGGACAGTTTGCCGCCGCTAAATGCTCATGAAACGGCTCTGCGAAGCGGCGGCCGGACATGGCGTTGGTATCAAACTTCCAGATCCAACCGCCCTTCCCCGCTCCACTCTTCATGGCCTTAATCGAATGGCGCGCGATGTATTCGACAATATAATCATTGTCGCAGGGCTGACGGGGGCGTAGACGAAAGCGGGCGACCGCCTCTTCAAAAGTTGGATAAACCCGGATCGCACCCATGGGATTGGCCCGGGCGCGCTGGCCTTCATCTTCGCCGGGGGGGTAAAGGGGCGAATCAGCGATCACCAATCCAGCCAAACTATCGCCGTAAAGCGCGGCGTAACGCATGGACATAAAGCCACCGAAACTATGGCCAACCAGATAGGTTTTGGGGCCCAGATCCGCATCCTCGATCACGGCGCGAATTTCCTCTGCTCGCAGGGTGGCATTATATTCATCTCTGGTGCCACTGTCCCCCATGCCGGACAGGTCGATTGAGGCGACCCGATACCCCGCCTTGAAAAAGGGTGCGATATGGCTCCACCAATGGGCATTCGCGCCGCCGCCATGGACAAACAGAATGCCGCCCCGTTGGGCAACGCCGTCATCAGGCTCCCACGCCAGATAATGGATCGAACAGCCCTTTACCTCGACCCGCTTTGATTGGCCCTTTTGCCCAATGGCCCAGTTGAACCAGTCAGGTGCAGGGGCCTGAACCACCAAATTTTGTTCGTATTGCGTCATCGCCATCACTCTTTACAACTACTTCTTACCCTCCCCTCATAGCACATTTGCAAAAGCCTACGACACGTCATAGATTGGCAAGTGGAAGGGGAACGTATTCCGGTGTTGCGCGCGGGCTTCAAACCCGTTGAGGGGCGTTAGACGTGCCTGGTGGGTTCGACTCCCACTCCTTTCCGCCAATTTTTTCGCATAACATATTGATATAATTATATTAAATAACTTAACTATATAAACGGTCCCACACTGGGTCCCACACTGTGATCCAGAAATGTGGTCGATGACCACCCTGAAGGCGACGAGGATGATCGCCACGGTAGCGCTGCATAAAGAAAATCCCGGCCAGCGTTAGGAGCCACTGGCCGGGAAATTCCGGAGTGGCGTCCCCTGGTCTAATAAGGGACGCTGCATCCTAGCACCGCCCTCGCAGCCTTTGCAAAATGCTCGCAACCGTTGACCTGCGAACGGGGGACGGTGTTGACCCGGCAAGGGCCGCTCAAAGCACCTGATACGCGGTGCATTATAGATATGGGGTTGCGACGTGGGCTTGAAGATGCGAAACGAAGCCGCGATAGCATATTTACAATCCAATATTAATTTGTAAATACCTGATGTCTGATCTTCTGAAACCCCCACGATGCCATATTCATGAATGACAATTTTAACGCTGCCCGGACAATATTGGTCGTTGACGATGATGAGCACGTGCGCGCTGCTGCTGCGGCATTGATCGAAGATTTAGGCTTCAAAATCATAGAAGCCGATTGCGGCGCGGCAGCTCTGGACATTTTGGAAACCGGGAACGCGGACATCGACCTAATTTTCAGTGATGTGAAGATGCCGCCTGGCATCACTGGATATGAACTTGCACACGAAGTAAAACAACAATGGCCCAACGTCCCCATTTTGCTGACATCGGGGTATTACGATGGAGGTTTCAATGCTGGGGACGACGACGGCGCTTTTCCGTTGCTGCCTAAACCGTACAAACTATCCGAGCTGACCGCCGCCTTGAAGGGTGCTTTCGCACTTTAGGGTCGCTCCAGCCGTTAGATGAATAGTCCCTAAATGCAGTGCAAGGGACCGGCCAAGATGTCGTGATGTAAGGACACATCTTGGCCGACTTTTTCGCGGCCCTCACAATTCGCAATATAACGATCAGTTGGCAAATATCTGTGACGGCGGTTACAGGGCCGTGCCTTCTTTTCGGCAGGCACAGACGGCCAATCCCGGAGGCAACCGCTCAATCTTAAACATTGCCCGGGCCAATATTCACACACGCCGAACAGACCAGAGGGTAAGGCCCGGTCCGAACCGTTGGCCCGCCAACAGCGCCACCGCCGAGGCCGTGTGGAGCCGCAGAACGGCCCTTGTTCCGGGCATGGATTAACGATGCCAATAGGGGTTACGCATTCGGCGTGTCTTGCAACGCCCCGATGTTCTTGGGCGGATATGCAATGAGGGAATCTCAGACGCCGTTTTCCGAGCTTGAGATGGTGATCGATGGTCAATCTCTTGGACGGTTCTCTGTGGATACTGGACTGAACGATGTGTACATCACCCCAACCAACCCAGCTAGGCAATCAAAGTCTCAGATCCGGGCAGCGCTGGTATCTGGCCGCACAATGAGCTTCAATGTTGCAGGGCGAGCGCCGATCAATTTCACTCTCTCCGGCTCTAAGGCTGCGATCCGGAAAATGGAAAAACTTTGCTAACCTGATGTTCATGCCGCAACGTCTGACAAACTTGTCGGAAGTCGGTGGGCATAAGTGCTGTATATTAGAAAGATATAAGAATCCGGCACTGGCATCAGTCGGCATCGGTCGGCATCAATGCCATGTCTGCAGTTCACCTGACTTCGAGCATCCACCGCCGAAACGCGGACCGTATAAATGTCCAGATTGACGGGACACACTGCGTTCCACCACCAATATTCACCGAATGCTGATGTAGTCGTGATTGGCGGCACGGCAAGTTGATACCTTAGTATGGCATCGTCGCGCGCGTTGTTTCACGTTTGAGGTTAGGTCTGTCTGAACAGTGCGCCGCGGATGGCACAGGCGAACTCTTCGGCGGCTTGTGCGTCTGAGGATAAAATTGGTACGCGAAAGGCCCTTCTATGGCGTCGGCAATTAGCTCTCAATCTCGCATCTTTTATATTGCGTCGCTGGTAACGCTTTCTATGTTCTGGTTCGAAACCCTGCAGGCCCTGGAAGCGGTGCCGCTGCCGGACTACGTGATTGCGCAATACGGCAAACCTCCAGCAATACCGGAAGGACCGCTGTCCGAGGCGTTGCAGTCCGCTGTGCAGGTGGCCTTTGTCGACAGTATGATTCGATCGACCTGGGGGAGAGATCAGACATTGGCTCTGGCCGAAATTGCCGAGTCAAAAGATCCTCGGATTGCCTGGATTATCAGCGATTTGATGCGCTTCACCGCTGGGCGCGAGTTGAACGCGATACTCACCAATGCTGCGTCCGATATGCTGGGTAAAAAATTTCAAAATGAAAATAGCTGGGGGATCGTAACCGATCATCTCATTGCATGGGATATTCCGGCCCCCCCTGATTATTTACGGGTGAAGCGAGCCATTTTCACAGGTATAGTCCCCGGTTGGGACAGGATCTTTGTTGAAGGCAAAATCGACTGGAGGCTCGTTTCATGGGGAGGCGTGCTTATCGACGATCGTGCGTACGATACGACAGATGAAGCATGCAATTGCATTCCCGCAGCGGACAACCCCGAAGTGAGCAGTGCAAAAGACGCCGCGTGGCTTAAAGACGATGATATCGTTTTTGGTATTAGAGTAAACGGAGAGTATCGGGCCTATCCGCGTCGCATCATGGAAGTTCGCGAGATGGTCAACGACACATTAGGCGGAAGACACCTTGGAATACCTTACTGCACTTTGTGCGGCGCGGCGCAAGCCTATTTCACCGATCAACTGCCTGAGGGAATTGACCGTCCGATACTGCGCACGTCAGGTCTATTAATTCGATCCAATAAGGTGATGTACGACGTTATTACATTTTCGGTGTTCGATACGTTTCTGGGTAAGGCGGTGACAGGGCCACTTGCGGAAAAGAATCTGCAACTGAAGCAAGCCAGTGTCGTTACTACCGACTGGGGTACGTGGAAGAAAGCTCACCCTGAGACAACAGTGCTGGTTGAATCGCTCGCGCTTGGTCGCGATCCTGATTTTCGCAATGGCCGGGATGCCAATGGTCCGATATTCCCGGTCGGCGATGTCGATCCGCGTTTGCCGGTTCATGAGGACATCATTGGCGTTATAACGGCGTCCGGCAAGCCGGTGGCTTTTCAGCGAAGCAAGGCATTTGTGGCACTGAAACAAGGCAATGAGATCGTTTATGAAAATATTCGTCTGAGCCTTGATGCCGGTGGCATAAAAGCTGTAGATGCAAGCGGTTCTGATCTTGGAAGCCATCAGGCGTTCTGGTTTGCTTGGTCGCAGTTCCATCCTCAAACTGCCCTCTGGCCCGAGTAGGCACGCAATCAGTGCCGCTGATGCACGGTGATGCACGGTGATGAATTTTCCTTGATGAACAGCGCGGCGCGTTATTGCGCAGCGCGGCCCGGCTCTGCGGTGGACGGCGCGGCCCTCGATGGGTCGGCAGCGCGAAGCTTCTCAATAGTGTTGCGGTGGGCCTCGTACTCGGGCCTTCCGGTTGCAATTTCGGTGTCATAGGCGGCGGCAAACGCCGCAAGGACGCGCGCTTCAGCGACACGATCGCCGGATCGCACGGCGATTTCGTGTTCCAGCACCAGCGCCAGCAAATGGTCCGGCGCGCCCTTTCTCAGGGCGGCGATCTGCTGGTCTGCATTGCCTCGGTCGTCGGCAACGCCGTGGATCAGGGCGAGGTGGTAGCGCGCGTCACGGTTCAGCGCACGGAGAGCTCCATAGGCCTGGACCGCCATCGGCACGAAGCGCAGCGCCTCGGCGCGGTTACCTTTTTCGCTGGCCGTCATAATACGGTTGAACAGGCGATCTGCCGCCTCGCGCATTGTCATCTGCGAAAGGTCGGGCAAGGCGTTGAAATTAGGCGTTGGCGGAGCTGCCGACGTTGGCGGCGCGCTGTCGCGCCCGATAAACGTCGCCACAGCAAACATAGTTACAACGATCAAACCGGCAACAGCGCCCAACTTTGCCAGACTGCCGGCCCACCATCTGCCGTCGCCCGTCTCACCCGCCAAAGAAGCGCCGCAGCCATGACAGAAGCGGGCCTCCGACAGGGTGGCGGCGCCGCAAGATGGGCAGGCCGGTTCTTTGGCTGGCTTACCACGGTTGTCGGATTTTCGTTGGTCGCTCCGTGTCACAGGCAGGGCCTCCTGAAAATGAAGTCGCAGAATATGTGCCTTCAGTCGCTTAGGCTGAGATTTCCCAATTGAGATCCTTCAACAGCGTCGATCGTGCGTCAATACCACCCGACAAGCAACTTGCCGGCGCTCCGGGAATGTAAACTCCACCGATACGCTGTATTGGATTGGAGTTCGGACGCCGCAGCGCCCGATGATTCGGTTATTGCGTGAAAAGCCTCAACTTACGATGCGTTCCTTCAATCATGGGACAAAGTGTAGCGGCGGACGTTCAGTGAATCTATGCAGGATCACGAGCTGATCAATGTCGCCTGTTGGCACAAACCGCGGATCAGGCGGCATCAATGCTATGTCTGCAGCTCACCTGACTTCGAGCATCCACCGCCGAAACGGGGACCGTCGAGAGCGACCGCACCGGACGCCTCGGTATACATGAACGCTTAGGCCTTCGTCTCAGCGGGTCGTATTGGTCCGAAGGTAACAGCGGACAAAATAGTGGTGAGACGGCGTTCCATTTGCATCCGCCTTGGCGGAGA